>JBEKSK010000225.1:0-9252 GCA_049517155.1 Solirubrobacteraceae bacterium | reverse complement strand
GGTCGCAGCCATCAGCGAGATCGTGGTCGCGCTGCCCCCTGGGGTGGCCGCGCCGGCGGGGTGCGTCGGCGTCGCCGGCGGCGAGTACCGCTCGGCATCGGTGGCGGCCGCGCTCGCGGCGGCCTCGCCTGCTGAGCACGTCGTGCTGGTGCACGACGGCGCGCGGCCGCTGGTGACCGCGGCGCTGATCGAGGCCGTGCTCGAGGCGCTGCACGGCGTGGACTGCGCCATCGCCGCCGCGCCGGTCAGCGACACGATCAAGGAGACCGACGCGGCGGGGATCGTCACGCGCACGCTCGATCGCTCGCGCCTGTGGTCCGTCCAGACGCCCCAGGTGTTCACGCGCTCGGCGCTCGAGCGGGCGCTCGCCATGCCGGCGCAACTCGTCGCCGCGGCCACCGACGAGGCGTGGCTCGTCGAGCGTGGCGGCGGGCGCGTGGCGGTCGTCGCCGCACCACCGGAGAACCTCAAGGTGACGACGGCGCGCGATCTCGCGCTCGCCGAGCAGTTGCTCGCCGCACGAGTTGATTGAATCGGGCGCGATGCTCACCGACTACCACGTCCATCTGCGCCCCGACGGATCAAGCGACACTTTCGGCGCCGCCTTCAACACCGACAATGTGGCGCGCTACCGCGAGGCGGCGAGCGCCGCCGGCATCGCCGAGCTGGGGGTGTCCGAGCACATCCATCGCTTCCAGCAGTCGCTCGCAATCTGGGATCACCCGTTCTGGCGCGAGCAGGCGCTCGACGACATCTACGCCTATTGCGAGTTCGTGCGCGGATTCACCGACCTGCGCCTGGGGCTCGAGGTCGATTTCGTGCCGGGGCGCGAGGACCGCACGCAGAGCCTGATCGAGAGCTGCGATCTGGACTACGTCGTCGGCTCGGTGCATTTCCTGGGCGATCTCGCCGTCGACTTCGACCGCTTCGACATCTGGGGCTCGGGACGCAGCCCCGAGGACGTCTGGCGGCGCTACTTCGAGACGCTCGCGGAGGCGGCGCGGAGCGGACTCTTCGACATCCTCGCCCACCCCGATCTCGTCAAGATGTGGGGGAGCTCCCGCCCGGCGCCGCCGGGTGACCCGCGGCGCTATTACGAGCCGGCGCTCGAGGCGATCGCCGACAGCGGGATCGCGGTCGAGGTCTCGACCGCGGGGCTGCGCAAGCCGGTCGCTGAGATCTATCCGGCCCCTGCGTTCCTCGCCGGCGCGCTCGAGGCCGGGGCGCCGATCGCGCTCTCCAGCGACGCCCACGTCCCCGAGCAGGTCGGCTACGCCTATCCGCAGGCGCTCGAGTTGCTCGAGTCGCTCGGCGTCGAGGAGCTAGCGGTGTTCGAGCGACGCCGGCGGCGGCTGGAGCCGCTCGGGTGACCGCGCGCTCCGGCATCGGCTATGACTCGCACCGGCTCGTCGCCGGGCGCCCGCTGATCCTCGGCGGCGTCACGTTCGAGAGCGAGCTCGGCTTGGAGGGCCACTCCGACGCCGACGTGCTGACGCACGCAGTGATCGACGCACTGCTCGGCGCGGCCGGGCTCGGCGACATCGGCATGCACTTCCCCGACAGCGACGAACGCCACCGCGACGCCGATTCGATCGAGCTCCTGGCCGCCACCGTCGCGCTCGTGCGCGAAGCCGGCTACACGATCGTGCACGTGGATGCGACGCTGGCGCTCGAGACGCCGAAGCTCGGCGGCGCCCGCGAGCGGATCCGCGGGCGGCTCGCGGCGGCGCTCGCGGTGGACCCCTCGGTCGTCAACGTCAAGGCGACGACCGGTGAGGCGATCGGCTTCGTGGGGCGCCGCGAGGGTGTCGCGGCGCTTGCCATCGCGACCCTGGACGGCTAGGGCGCCCGCGCGCGGATGGCCGCCGAGCTCTGTCTCTACGACACCGCCACCCGCACCGTGGCGGCGTTTGAGCCGCGCGACGCCGGTCGCGTGGGGATCTACGCCTGCGGCCCGACCGTCTACTCGCGCATTCACATCGGCAACGCCCGCCCGTTCGTCGTCTTCAGCCTGCTCAAGCGCTTCCTCGAGCACGCCGGCTACGAGGTCTGCCTGGTCATCAATGTCACCGATGTCAACGACAAGATCTATGCCGCGGCGCAGGGAGGCTCGAGCATCGAACTGGCGGCCGCGATGACCGCCGCCTACCTCGCCGACACCGACCGGCTCGCGCTGGGCCGCCCCGACCACGAGCCGCTGGCGAGCGAGTCGATCCCGGCGATCGTCGAGGAGATCGAGGCGCTGCTCGCCAACGGCCACGCCTACGTCGCCTCTGGCGACGTCTACTTCCGTGTGCGCCGTGACAGCTCCTACGGCGCCCTCTCGCGCCGCGCCGTGGACGCGACGATGGACCAGGGTGAGGAGGCCGACGACGCTGCGCAGCGCAAGGAGGACGCGCTCGACTTCGCGCTCTGGAAAGCGCAGAAGCCCGGGGAGGACAGCGCCTGGGACGCGCCCTGGGGGCGCGGGCGACCCGGCTGGCACATCGAGTGCTCAGCGATGGCGGAGGGGCTGCTGGGAGTCGGCTTCGACATCCACGGCGGCGGCCTGGATCTGCTCTTTCCACATCACGAGAACGAGGCTGCCCAGACGCGCTGCGCACGCGGCGCCGAGCTTGCGCGCCGCTGGATGCACAACGGCATGCTGACGAGCAGCGAGGGCGAGAAGATGTCGAAGTCGGTGGGCAACATCTCGCCGCTGCACGAGGTGCTCGACAGCCACGGGCGCGACGCCGTGATCCTCTACTTCGCGAGCGGCCACTACCGCCAGCCGATCGCCTACGGCCCGGAGCAGCTCGACCAGGCCGCGGCGGGCGTGGCGCGGATCCGCGAAGCGGCCCGCCGTCTGCACGCCGGCGAATCCCCAACGGCGCTGCGGGCGCTGCGCGATCAGTTCTTCGCCGCCCTGGCCGACGACTTCAACACGCCGACCGCGCTCGCCGCGATGTGGGAGTGGATCCGCAAGGCGAACAGCAGCCCGACCGAGGGGCTCGGCGACCGCGATCTGCGCGAGATGCTCGGCGTGCTTGGGCTCGAGAACCTGCTCGAGCGGGTCGGCGCTCCGGCGGCCGTCGTCGCGCTGGCGCAGGAGCGGCTGCGGGCACGTGCCGGCGGCCACTTCGCGCGCGCGGATGAGCTGCGGAGCGAGATCGAGGCTGCCGGCTGGTCGGTCCGCGACGTTGCCGGCGGATTCGACCTGGCGCCGCTGCGGTGATCGTCTACGGCCGAAACGCGGTCAGGGAGGCGCTGCGCGGGCGCCGGGCGGGCACGGTCGGTGAGATCGTTGCCGTCGAAGCACTGGCGCGCGAGCCGTGGCTGGCGAGCCGGCGGCCGCGCGTCGGCTCGGCGGAAGAGATCGAGCGCATCTGCGGCTCGCGCGAGCACCAGGGCATCTGCGCGCAGCTGGCGGGCTATCCCTACGTCTCGACCGACGAGCTGCTGATCGGCGAGGCGCCACTGATCGTCGCACTGGACGAGGTCCAGGATCCGCAGAACCTGGGAGCGATCGCCCGCACGGCGGAGTGCGTCGGTGCCAGCGGCGTCGTGATCTGCGAGCGACGCGCCGCCGAGGTCACCCCGGCGGTCTGTCGCGCCTCGGCCGGGGCGGTCGAGCATCTGCGGATCGCGCGGGCCCGCAACCTCGCCGATTTCCTGATCGCCGCGCGCCGCGCCGGCTGCTGGTCCTACGGCACGGTGGCCTCGGCGCAGGCGACCGTCTACACCGAACCTGACTACAGCGGCGCCGTGGTGATCGTCTTCGGGGGCGAGGGAAGGGGGCTGCGGCGGCGCGTCGCGGAGAGCTGCGACGCACTCGTGACCCTGCCGCTGCGGGGCCGGATCGCCTCATTGAACGTCAACGCCGCGGCGGGCGCGTTGCTGTATGAGGTGTTGCATCAGCGCGGAGGCCTTGACAGGGCTCCATAACTGCGGCTAAGGTCCGGGGTACATAAAGGCTAAACCTCAGGTTAAGGTCTTTCACATATCCGCAGTCGGCGCCAGGGGAGGAGTGCGCCACTGAGCAATCCTGCCTGCATAAGGCTCGAACAAGGGAACGGCTCGTGGCCCAAGTCTCCAGACAGTCTTACGCTCAACCTCAGGTTGAGGATGGCTTTCTCATCGCGCTCGCCAAGTCCGGCGATCCCACCGCCTACTCACGTCTGCTCAGCCGCTACCGGGGATTCGTGCGACTCAAGGCGTCGTCGTACTTTCTCGCCGGCGGCGACAGTGAGGACCTGATCCAGGAGGGCCTGATCGGCCTCTACAAGGCGATCCGCGACTACCGCACCGACCGCGAGTCGAGCTTTCGCAACTTCGCCGAGCTGTGCATCACGCGCCAGATCATCACCGCGGTCAAGACAGCCACGCGCAACAAGCACACGCCGCTGAACCACTACGTCTCTTTTTCCTCCCCCGCCGGCGCCGGCGCCGATGAGGATGCGCCGGTGCTCGAGGACCTGATCGCCGGCCCGTCGGTCCACGATCCGGCCAAGCAGGCGATCTCCGCCGAGGAGCTGCGCTCGCTGGTCGGCTGCCTCTCGACGAGCCTCTCCCAGCTGGAGTCGAGCGTGCTCGCGCTCTACCTCGACGGGCGCTCCTACGAGGAGATCGGCGGGCGCCTGTACTGTGACACCAAGACCGTCGACAACGCGCTCCAGCGGGTCAAGCGCAAGGTCGGCGCGCACCTCGGCGAGCGCGCGGTACTCGACTGATCAGCAGGCCAGCGCGGCGGCCGCGCCGGCGCTCGCCTGCTCGTCGGCGCCGTGCAGATCGGCGCCTGCGAAGCCCTGCGTGATGCGATCGCTGCGCGCCCAGTTCTCGAGCGCGAGGTCCAGCGCCTCGATCGCCACGCCGGCGGCGGCCGCCAGCTCGCGCGCGCGCCGTTCGAGCGTCAGGCGGTCGCCGATCGCAAAGACGCGCTTGGCGGCGAGCGTCACCTGGTCGTCCTCCGTCAGCAGCAGGCCGGGCGCGGCGAGCGCGTAGCGGCCCAGCCGGGCGGCCAGCCAGCGTCGCCGGTGAAGGCCAGCTGCTGGCTGCCGGCGCGCTGGGCGAAGCGGAGGTAGGCCTCCAGCGCCACGGCGCTCGCGGCCGGCTCGGCGCTGCCACGCGGCCCCGGCAAGCTGCCGGAGAGGTCCGCCAGCGCCGGCCAGGTGGTGGCGACCGCCTCGATTGCCGCAAATGGCTGCTCGCTCTCGAGCGGTCCGAGATAGGCCGTCAACAGGGCGAGCCAGGTGGCCTGCTCGGCGTCCTCGCTGCCGGCGATCTCGGCGTAGAGGCCCGGGGGATCGCTGCTCAGTGTCTCCAGGCGCCCCGCGGCGAAGCCTATCTCGGCGGCGAGCCGCCGCGCGTCCGCGCTCGAGCGCAGGCCCGGTGCGAGCGCCGAGCGGTAGCCGTCGTCGTCGCTGCGGGCCTCGTGACGGACCGTCAGCCCGCCGCGCGAGCTGACCTGGCTGCGCGGCCGCGTGTCGCTGGAGCGCCTGCGTGAGCCGGCGACCGACGCGCGCGCCGCCGCCTCTACGCTCGCGTGGCAGATCGGACAGCGCTCTATGGGCGTGCCGTGGCGGCAGAACTTCGACACGGTTCTAGTCTAGTCCCGCCCGGCGCTCGGCCCGCGAGCGCCGATCGCGGATCGCCCGCGCATGCGGGCGCCCGATCAAGGACACTGGAGCCGAGCGAGGGAGACAGGCGACGAGCACTGAACATCGGACCTCGACTGCGCGCCAAGCGGGCGACGCGCCGCCCGGCGCGCGCTGCTCGCGCACGCGGGCGCGACCTGGCCGCCGCGGCGCCGCTGGCGCGCGGCCGCCGGCGCGTGTCGTTGCCGGCGCAGGCCGGCTCCCGCGCCGGCCTGCACGCCGTGGCGGCGTGACGACCCCGGCGAGGAGCTGATGGCGCCCGGCGCACCCGCGCCGCGGCGCCGGCCACTGGCCGCGTGCGCCACGGTCGCACTGACGGCGCTCGCCCTCAGCTGCGCCGCTGGAGCGCCCGCAGGGGCGCACCAGCGCGCGCCGTGGGCTACGACGCGCGCGCGGGCCGCTGGCGGCGCCGTGGCGGTCCGTGCGCTGGCGGCCGGCGCCGACCAGACCTGCGCGCTGCTTGGATCCGGCAGCGTCGAGTGCTGGGGCGACAACGGGGATGGGCAGCTCGGTGACGGCACGAGCCGGGGTCCGCAGAGTTGCAACGGCGACCCGTGCGCGACCACGCCGGTGGCGGTGTCTGGGATTTCGAACGCGATCGCGATCGCCACCGGGGCCGATCAGAGCTGCGCCCTGCTGGCGGGCGGCGGCGTCGATTGCTGGGGAGACAATTTGCACGGGCAGCTCGGCGACGGCACGAGCCGGGGTCCGCAGAGCTGTAACGGGGACCCGTGCGCGAGCACGCCGGTGGCGGTCAGCGCCGTCTCGGGTGCGACGGCGATCGCAGCCGGCGGCGGCGACAGTTGCGCAGTGCTCTCCGGCGGGCGCGTCGAGTGCTGGGGCGCGAACGACTACGGGCAGCTCGGCGACGGCACGAGCAGCGGTCCGCAGGGCTGCGACGGCGAGCCGTGCTCCACCACCCCCGTCAACGTTTCGGGCATCACCGGCGCGAGCTCAGTCGCCGCCGGGAGCAACCACGCCTGCGCGCTGCTCGCCGGCGGCGCGGTGGACTGCTGGGGCTACAACTTCGCGGCGGAGCTGGGGATCGGCACGAGCAGCGGCGTCCAGTTGTGCACGGGCGGCGAATGGTGCTCGACCAAGCCGCTCGCGGTATACGGCATGGCGAACGCAACCGCCGTCGTGGCCGGCGGCGACCACACCTGCGTGCTGGTGGCCGGCGGGGGCCTGCAGTGCTGGGGCTACAACTCCTACGGCCAGCTCGGCGACGGCACCGCCGGCGGCCCGCAGACCTGCTACTGGCAACTCGTGCGATGCGCAAAGACGCCGATCGCGGTGAGCGCGATCGCGCATGCCACCGCGGTGGCCGCCGGCGGCGAGCACACCTGCGCGCTGAGCGGCGCGGCCGACGTCAGCTGCTGGGGCGCCAACTGGTTCGGGGATGTCGGTGACGGTGCCCACGGCGGGCCCCAGGTCTGTAGCGGCTACCCGTGCGCCACCAAGCCGGTCGCTGTGAGGCTCGCGCCGCCGCCGTGAGCGACGCCCCCTCAGCCGGGCGACACGAGCAGAAAGACGCGCACCGGCGGTTGCGGCTCGAACGAGAAGACCAGCCAGCTGCTTCCCTCGTAGGTGATCGAGCCGCTCAACGGCAGCGCCGGCGGGTCGGAACCGTCGCTGCTTGCCAGCACCGTGCCGGCCGGCGCGAGCACGAAGACCTTGGCTGCCGTGTACACGTGAACCCAGTAGGCGTAGCCGTAGTAATGCTGCGCGACCGGTCCGAGCAGGCCGGTGAGTCGCGCCGCCACGCGCCCGAACTCCGCCGCTCTGACCGTCGCGCACGACTGCTCGGTCGCGCTGATCGCCGGGGGCGGAACGAGGATCACCGCCCGCAGCGTGCCGCTGGGGAAGGCGTTGTAGGTGCGCGTCACCGTCAGGTAGCGGACCCCGCCCAGCGTCAGCGTGTAGGCGCTCGGCGGCGTCCGCGGAAAGCTCCCGCCGCCAAGCTGCGCGACGAGACGCCCGTTCGCGTAGATCGCGATCGGGTCGCCCACGAAACGCTGCTCGAGCTTCGTGACGCCGACATCGTCCTGGACCGACATCACGAAGCTGCCGATCAGCGCACCGGCGGAGGAGCGAAGGACGCCCGAGACGGGGGCGATCACGTAGGGACCCCCGAAATCGGCCAGCAGGCGGCCGGAGGCATCCAGGACGCGCAGGCGCACGATGTGCCAGGCCGGGTGGTAGACGAGCTTCTTGACCGCCGCAAGCGTCGCGACGCCGTCGTCCTGCGAAACCGCGGTGAGCAGGGGCTGGTTCGCGGTGATCTCGGCGAGGTCGTCAGTCACCTCCTGCCCGGCGAGCTCGTTGGCATAGATGTTGTTCACGACCTGCGCATCCGCGGTGGCGAGAACACCGTGAGTCGCCGCTCCGCAAGCGTCGCTCGCGGCCGCCTGTCCCTCGGCGGCAAGGGCCGTCAGGCCGCCGGCGGCGAGCGCGAGGGTGGCGAGAGCCAATGAAACGGTCGTTCGAGTTCGCAAAAGCACGGGCGAACGCTACCCGACCGGACGCCGCGGCTTGCACGCCGTGGCGTGCTCGCCAAGATCCCTTCAAACGGCCGCGGTGTTTTCGACCGCGCGCCGGCGCACACCGCCGCGCCGCCGCGGCGATCCTGGCGAGATGCGGGTAGCGTTGGCCGCGTGTGGATCCAGCGCCGGATCGACCTTGCCGCGCGCCCACGAGGGTTTCACCTCGTCACCCGCGAGGTTCTCGAGGCGCTGCCCGAGCTCGGGGCGCTCCGCGTCGGACTGCTTCACCTGCTGATTGCGCATACCTCGGCGTCACTGGCACTCAACGAGGACGCGTCACCGGCCGTCAGAGTCGACTTCGAGAGTTGGTTCAACGCCGCGGTCCCCGAGCAGGCAGAGTTCTGGACGCACCGACTCGAAGGCTCAGACGACATGCCGGCCCACATCAAGGCCTCGCTGCTCGGCCCGTCGCTGACCCTGCCGATCGCCGATGGGCGGCTCGCCCTGGGGACCTGGCAGGGCATCTACCTGTGCGAGCACCGCGATCGCGGTGGCGTCCGGTCGCTGGTGGCGACCGCCTCCGGCGAGCCTGCGCAGGGCGAGAGCCGGTTCCAGGGGCAGTCCTGACGCGCTACTGGAGACCCGGCGGGGGGCTTGAAGGCCCGGGCTGCGCCGGTGTCAGGCTCGCGGCGGGGTCCGCGTCAATCGTTGAGCTTGACCCAGGCAACAAAGCCGACGGCGACGATGACCTCGAACACATACGCCGCCGCGAGCCAGTAGAAGGTCATGGCCGGCCTGCTCTCATGCGCGCATTCTACGCAGTCGCCAGACGACGCGGCACGATGATTTTTCTCCGGTTCGCCGGCGGCCGCGGTGACCGGAGCGAGGGGCGCTCGAGTGTCTGCGCTGCGCCGCTCAGACGCGCGGGGGGACGGCCGTCGGGGCGTGCTCGGCGGCGATGCGCCTTCGTACGACGTCGGCCGGGTGGATCCACGCGCGCCCGCAGAGCGGCCGCAGCCGTCGTGGAGCCCACCAGTTCGCACGCCCGAGCAGCGCCATCAGCGCGGGCACGAGAAGCGCGCGGACAATCGTCGAATCGATGATCACGGCGAGCGCGGCGCCGACGCCGAACTCCT
>JBEKSK010000224.1:0-5111 GCA_049517155.1 Solirubrobacteraceae bacterium | reverse complement strand
GGACTGGTACGCGAGGCGGAAGCCCTCCGTCAGCGCCTGCGGCACCTGAACGCCCGTGCCGATCAGGTGGCTGCTGCGCTGGGTCGCGAGCGTGATCAGCAGTGCCAGTCCGAGTCCGCCTCCGACCTGGCGCGAGGTGTTCACGAGGCCGGAGGCGAGTCCGGCCTGGCCCTCCTTGGCGCCCTGGGTGGCGGCGATCGTGGAGGGCACGATCGACATCGCGATTCCCGCCGCCGTGAGCAGTCCCGGGACCATCACGTAGACAAGTCCGCTGCCGCTGGATCCGATCCTCGCCAGAAGCAGCATGCCGGTCGTCAGCATGGTCAGCCCGCTGCACAGCACCGGGCGCACGCCAAACAGGCTGACCAGCTTGCCGGTGCGCGAAGCGACCAGCATGATCATGACCGTCATCGGCAGGAAGATCAGGCCGGTGTCGAGCGGCGAGAGGCCGAGCACCTGCTGGAGGTAGAGCGAGCTCACGAACCACATCGGGAACAGCGACGCGCTGAACAGCAGCACGATGTTGTTGGCGATCTGCAGCGACTTGGTCAGTTCCTTGAATGGGACCAGCGGCGCCGATGCCAGCCGCGTTTCGATCACCCCGAACGCCACGAGCAGCGCGATGCCGAGGATGATCGGCACAAGCGCCGTGGAGGAACCCCAGCCGAATAGGCCCGCCTCCACGACGCCGTACACAAGCACCATCTGACCGACAGTCAAGGTCAGCGCGCCGGCGAAATCGAAGCTCGCACCGTCCTTCACACGCCGGCGGTTGCTGACGACGCCATATGCCACCGCTGCGGCCGCGATCGCGATCGGCGGGTTGATCAGCAGGATCCAGCGCCAGCTGAGCTCCTGGGTGATGATCCCCCCGAACAGGACGCCGGCGGCGCCGCCGAGGCCGTTCATCGCCGCCCACGTGCCGATCGCGCGGTGGAGCTTCGGCCCCGGCGGGAATGACGAGGTGATGATCGCGAGCGAGGACGCCGCCATCAGCGCGCCGGCGAGGCCCTGCCCGGCACGGGCGCCGACCAGCAGGCCGCGGTCGGGCGCGACGCCGCCCGCCAGCGAGGCGAGCGCGAACAGCAACAGCGCTGTGACGAACATGCGCCGCTGCCCGAGGTGGTCGGCCGCGCGGCCGCCCAGCAGCAGGAAGCCCGCGAAGGTGATCGAGTACGCGTCGACGACCCATTGCAGGTCGGGAGAGGAGAAGCCGAGGCTCGACTGGATCGAGGGCAGCGCCACGTTGACGATGCTCAGGTCGAGAATGACCATGAACTGCGCTACGCAGCAGACGGCCAGCAGCAGCCCCGAACGCGAGATCGGCCCACCTTCGGTGCTCTCCGCCTCCATCGCCACCGCCCCTGCCGGCACCTCGACGTTCACCTCAGCCCTCCATCAGTTGCGCTCAACTCAGCCGCAGTATTCCGATACGCGCCGCTAGCGGCCGCTGGCGAGCGAGTCGGCGTAGCTCTTCACGGCCACTGCCGGCGAGGTCCCCAGCACCTGGCCGGAGGAGTCGAGCGCCGCCACCTCCACATAGGCGTAGCTCTTCGGCAGGATCGTCGCCGTCTCGAAGCCGCTCGAGCGCACGGTTGTCTGGGTCTGCGTCGATTGGGCACTCTTCCCGGCGAGCACGCGCCAGGCGCTGACGCCGGTTGCGCCGTTCCAGCTCATGTGCACGATCGTCTCGAGGCCCGTGTTGTTCAGGCTGGCGAGTGCGGCCGGAGGGCTCACGGGACGTCCGCTCCAGGGGAAGCGGAAGCCCCGGTAGGAGGTCATCGCGTAGGAGAGATGGGCGTCGAACAGCAGCGAGCCGCCTCTGGAGTACTCGCTGATCTGCGGGATGCCGCCGTAGTTCACGACCGTGTCGCCGTCCGCCAGCGTCTGCATGTTGCCCTGGCTCGCCGCGAGCAGCGGCGGGTTCGGGTGGGTGTAGGCGGACACCAGTCGCGCCTGGTGAGTCGTGAAGTCAAGCGCGATCCGCACGCCGCGCGACTGAGCTTCCTCAGGCGGGTCCGAGCCGTCGTCGAAGAAGGTGACATCTCCATCCGCGAGGATGCGACCGTCGTGCTGCCACCAGGTCTTGGTTCCCGCGCCCATCTTGAATGAGCTGCGCAGCCCCCCCAGCGTCCAGAGGATCTGCCCGGTCCCCGCCCCAAGCTCGTAGCCGGCCCAGGTGTTGCGCGCCGAGATGAAGATGTCGCCATTGGGCTGCGGGTCGATCGAGTTGAGGTGGAACCAGTCCCATGGGGTGCTCTTCGGCGGCGAGGTCTCGGAGTCGGTGGCGCGGACGTGGTCGAGGCTGTGCCATTCCCAGCGCACGAGTCCCGTCTTCATGTCGATCTCCTCGATCACGGCGTCGAGGATCACGCCGTTGCTCGGCCCCTGCGCCGACGCCAGATCGCAATGGATCGGGTTGTACGCGGTGACGTAGGCGACGTTGCCGGGGGCGATCTGGAAGTCGTGCAGGTCCGCCTGCAGGCCGTTGCCGCCCTTGACCGTGGCTACGGTTTGGTAGCCCGAGTTCATGACGACGTCCTCGCCCTGACCGAAGCCCAGCGAGAGGACCTTGCCCTGCCAGAAGGTGAGGTCGTTCTGGCCACCGTAGCTCTGCACGCTCAGGTCCTCCGCGGTCAGGCCGCCCGAGAGCTGGTCGAACCAGACGAGCTGTCCCGCGGGCGTGTAGATCAGCGGTCCGTAGCGGCCCGGGCCAGAGCTGGTGGTGGTGAAGATGTCGCCGGCGGCGGGATCTCGGTCAGGCGTCGTGACGGTCAGGACCGGTGCCTGCACGCCGGGCAGCGTGTCGAAGCTCTGGGAGTCGGCGGGCGCGGCCGCCGGATTCGGGAACTCCCCGGTGTGCGCCGTCGAATAGGGCGTGTCGACGCGGAAGCCGAAGCTGACCGCCGTGCCGGCGCCGCTTGCGCCGATCGTGGCGTTCACGGTCACCTGTTCACCGGCCGTGAAGGGCGTCGCCGGCACGAAGCTCGCGCCGTCGCCCTGCGAGTACGCGCTGAGCGCTCCTGAGTGCTGGCCGCTGACCTGGCCGACCACCGAAACCGAGCTGATATCGCTGGCGGGCACGCCCAGGAAGCTGATCTGCGTCTGCGGGTCCGCGGTGTCGGTGCCCGGCGTGGGGGAGACGTAGACCGGCACCGAGGCCAGCTTGGCGCTCGGGTTCAGCGGCTCCGACAGGCACGCCGGAGCGGCGGCGCTCGAGGCTGCGGAAGCTGCCGAGGCAGACGGGCCGCCGCCCGAGCCGCCCGAGCCGCAGCCCGCGACAGCCAGTGCGCTGATCAAGGTCGTCGCCAGGCGGGCAGCGCGGGAAGGCCGGCGTAGCAGACTGATCTTGGACGCTCCGGCCGTCGCCCGCGGGGCTGTCATTGCTCGTTTGCCACCTGTCTTCGTGCCGCGGCCGCGCCAGCCCGCTGCCGCCGGCTTGGCTCAGCCGGGCAGGGAGCCCAACTGCTGAAGGGGGGATCTTCGCGTCGATCGCCGGCGCTTGCGCCGGGTCGCGAAGTGTTGCGGTTCGGTTAGCGCAGGTTACAGCTTTCCTAACGGACGCCGATGCAGCGGGCGCGCCGATCCGGGTCGGCGCAGGCGTCGAGCCCGCCGCCGGAGCCCCGGCGCGCCGTTCCGGCGGCGCGGCTCACAACCCGTCCACAAGGGGGCCGAGCTCGATGCTGCGGCCGTGGCGCTCGTAGGCGAGGAAGCGGCTGAACAGGCGGTGGCCGGGGCCGTGATAGTCAGACGAGGCGCTGCGCAGCAGACCCAGATGCTCGGCGCGGTCGGCGAGCAGCATCGTCTGATGCTCATCGTGGGCGACGTAGAAGCACTCGACACCGTCGAGGCCGGCCGCGCGGTAGCGGTCCAGCGCCGCGAGGACCTCGGCGTCCGCGGCGATGTCCCAGAAGGGGTGCGCCCAGAAAGCAAGCCCGCCGGCATCGTGGATCCAGCCGATCGCCTCCGCCACCGTGGGCCGGGTGCGGCCCGCGTAGGCGGCCGTTCCGGGGATCAGGTAGGCGCGGATGAACGAGGTCACATCCGCGAGACCCTCGCGCGCGAGCTGCTCGGCATTGGTGGGATGGCCGAGGACGGCTGCCGCGAGGTGCGGGCGCCCGACCGGCTTGCCGGCGTCGCGACGTGCCGCGAGCGGTGCATCGTCGACGGCGTAGCCGGCGCCGGCGAGCAGCGCGGCCATCCGCTCGGCGCGTGCTTCGCGGTCCTCGCGGGCGCCACGCAGGCGCTCGAGTAGGCCGCCGTCGCGCTGGTCGATCCCGTAGCCGAGGACATGGAGGTCCTCGTAAGCTCCGTCCACCGCTGAGATCTCGGTCGCCGTGAGCAGTGAGATCCCGTGCGCGGCGGCCGCGGCCAGCGCCTCCTCCACGCCGTCGACGGTGTCGTGGTCGCTGAGCGCGAGCAGCTCGACGCCCGCCGCGGCGGCCGCCGCGACCACGTCCGCCACGTCAAGCTCCCCGTCGGAGTGGCGCGAGTGCGACTGCAGGTCGATGCGCTCCATTGCCGCTAGCCCGCGTAGCCCCACTTGGCCAGGTCTCGCTGCAGCGAAGCGATGAACGCGCCTGCGGACGCAAGGCCGTCTGCGCTTCGCAGGTAGCCGTCGCCCTTGGCGGCGGAGAGGGTTCGGGCGACGAGCGTTGCGTGTCCGAGCAGGTCCTCGTCCGCCGCCCACGCGGCAATGAACCCCAGGCCGAACCCCTGGCTGCGGTTCGCGAGGTAGGCCCCGTACTGGCGTGCGGCGTCGGTCGCGATCCGCGCCGGGAACCGGCGCGTCACATCGGCAAATCCCTGCGGCCGCAGCTGCCAGATCGCAACCGGCAACCCCGAGAACGCGAACGAGGTGAACGCGTAGGCGAAACGGTCGTCGGCAGAGAGAAATACGCGTGAGCCGCCGAGCTCGACGAGGCTCGCGCCCGGGTCGCCAAAGTCTCGCTGCAGGATCGAGTAGGTGCCTCTGTCCGCCTCGAAGCGGTAGACCTGCAGGATTGAGCAGCAGTGCGCGCCGCCGCTGTAGAGATCGAGGATCACGTCGGGCGAGCCGCCCGCGCCAAGGTCCGCCACGGTCAGGAAGCGATGACCCGGCCACACATCGG
>JBEKSK010000223.1:0-8400 GCA_049517155.1 Solirubrobacteraceae bacterium | reverse complement strand
CCAATCGCAGTGCGGACAGAAGCCACTGCTCTACCAGCCTCCTTCGCCCGACGCTCAGCGACTCGCGCAGCCGTCAGCGAGGGAGCGGACGAGCTCGCGCGCGGAGCACCTCGGCCAACTCGGCGGGAGTTGTGCCGTGCTGAGGCCGATGATCCAGGCGGCGAGTTCGGGATCTGATGCTTCAACCTCGAACCCATTGATCTCCAGGAACGTGAGCATCGCGATCAGCGCGAGGCGCTTATTGCCATCAATGAAAGTCTGACTCTCCGCGATCCCGTGAGCGAGCGCAGCTGCCTGCAGCGCGAGGTCGGCGTCCTCGTAGAGGGCGTAGTTGCGAGGCCGGCCGAGCGCACTCTTGAGGCCCGCACGATCACGAAGCTGATCCGCCGCCTGCCCAGTCGTGCCGCCGACGATCGCGGCGTAGAGCTCGAGCGCGTCCGCGAACTCCAGATAGACCGGTTCCGCGCCTTCCGGATCCACCGATGCTCTAACGCTCGGCGGAGCCGCCGGCCGGATCGTGCTCGGCGAGGATCTTCAACGCCTCAGCGTGCTCACCCACGAGTCGCCGCCCGACATCACGAATCCGAGCGCGAACCTGCTCGGTCGGAATGATCCGCAGCTCACCAGTCTCGAGCTCCTCAACCAGCACCGAGGTGCCAGGCGCAAACCCCCGCGTCTCAAGCTCACGCGGAATCGAGACCACGTTGCTATTACCAACGCGGCGAACCTTGACCACTTTCATGCCAGCAGTATACACACGGATATCCCGACTGCTGCGCTCGGAAGCCGAAGGCAAAGCGAGCCCCCACGCGCCGCTCCCCGCGGCACCTGCTGTTCGTCCTAAGCAGCAACGCCATCAGCGCCGACGCTGGCTACCGCTCGCCAAGGGAAAGCAAGCGCCGCGGCCGTGCAATTGGCGACGAGCAGGTCGGGTCGGTGTTGGCGGCGCGGGTGTCTGTGCCGAGCGTCACGCTGCCCACTGGCTGTCTCTGGGAAAAACTTCATCAGGGCCCTTGACTTCAAGCGCTTGAGGTATGTCAAGGTAGCCTCATGACGACTCTTACCATCCAAGATGTTTCCCGGCGCAGCGGGCTGAGCGGGCCGACACTGCGCTATTACGAGGAGATCGGGCTGATCGGCCCGGTCGCCCGCGACCCGAGCAGCAGCCACCGCCGCTATCGCGAGCAGGATCTCGACACGTTGCAGGTGCTGGCGTGTCTGCGCGCGATGGGCGTCGGAATCGAGGAGATGCGCACCTACCAGGCCAACCGCGAGCTTGGGCACGCCAAGGCGGGTGAGCAGCGCGATCTGCTGCTGCAGCACGCCAAGCGGGTCGAGGCCGAAATCAAGACGCTGCGCATGCACCTCGACTACCTACGGGCGAAGGCGGCGCTCTGGGACGCCCGCAGCCGTGAGGATGCGGACGCGGAAGCTGAGGCGAACTCGCAGGTACAGAAAGTGCTCCCACGACTGGAGGAGGTGGTGCTCGGATGAGCTCCAAGGTGTTGGTAACAGGCGGGTCCGGATATCTGGGCACGCAGCTGATCGCGGCGTTGCTGCGTGATGGGCGTGATGTGCGCGCGACGGTGCGTTCCCTGGATGCTGAGGAAGCCGTCCGCGCGGCCGTGCGCCGCGGTGGTGTGGACGACGCCGGCCTTGAGCTGGTTGCAGCAGATCTGACCTCTGACGACGGCTGGCCGGGCGCGCTTGAGGGTGTGGAGGAGGTCCACCACGTCGCCTCGCCGATCCCGTCCTCCCAGCCCAAGGACCCGGACGAGCTGATCGTCCCCGCCCGCGAGGGCACGGTGCGTGTGCTGAAGGCTGCGCGAAACGCCGGCGCGCGCAGGGTGGTGCTGACCTCCTCGTTCGCGGCGGTGGGCTACTCGCCTAAGGCAGTCCGTGAGTACACGGAGGAGGACTGGACCGACCCCGACGCGCCAGGACTGCCTCCCTACCCGCGCTCCAAGGCGATCGCCGAGCGAGCCGCCTGGGATTTCATTGAGTCCGAAGGGGGCGACACCCAGCTGGTGGTGATGAACCCGACGTTCATCGCCGGCCCGTCGCTGGTGTTGGCGCTGCGCTCTACGCTGACCTACTTCAAGGCGATCATCGAGGGCACGATGCCGGCGCTGCCACGCCAGCGCTTCGGCGTCGTCGACGTGCGCGATGTCGCCGACGCGCATATCACGGCGATGGCCACTCCTGCTGCCGCCGGGAAGCGCTACCTGCTGTTGGCGGATGGCCCGACGATCACCTGGCTGGGGCTGGCACAGATCCTCCGCGACCACCTCGGCCCTGCAGGCGAGCACGTCGCAACCGACGAGGCGCCCGGGGAGGACCCGTCGCCGCTGACGATCCACAACGACCGCGCCAAGCAGGAGCTCGGCTGGCGCCCACGCCCGGCCGAGACCACGATCGTCGAGACCGCTGAGAGCCTGCGCGAACTCGGCCTGCTGGAGGAGCAATGACTCAACAGCGGGTTCTCGTCACGGGCGGCTCAGGGTTTATTGCCGAACACTGCATTCTCCAACTGCTCGAGCGGAGTTACCTCGTGCGCACGACCGTGCGGTCCCGTGAGCGCGAGCCGGATGTACGGTCGGCGCTCAGTGGCGCCGGTCAACAGCCCGGCGACGCGTTGGAGTTCGTGGCAGCGGATCTGACGAGCGACACCGGGTGGGCCGACGCAGTCGCGGAATGCGACTTCGTGTTGCACGTCGCCTCGCCGCTGCCCATTGATATTCCCGACAACGAGGACGAGCTCATCATTCCAGCTCGCGACGGGACGTTGCGAGTGCTGCGCGCGGCGCGCGATGCCGGTGTCAAGCGGGTCGTGCTCACGTCCGCATTCGGGGCGATTGGCATGGGCTACGGACGTACCGATCGCCTATTCACCGAGGACGATTGGACCGTCCTCGACGGTCCCGCCGTCAATGCGTACTACAAGAGCAAGACCGTCGCTGAGCGTGCGGCCTGGGATTTCATGGCCGCCGAGGGTGGCTCGATGGAGCTCGCCGCGATCAATCCCGTCGCGGTGTTCGGCCCGGTGATGGGCAAGGCTGTCTCCGGCTCGAACGAGTTCATCCGGCGGTTCCTCGATGGGGCGATGCCCGGTTATCCCGATTTGTGGCTCCCGGTTGTGGACGTGCGAGACGTGGCGAGCGCGCACCTGCTGGCCATGACGACACCCGAGGCTGCCGGTCAGCGCTTCATCGCCGCGAGCGGATCGGGCTTCAAATTGAAGGAGATCGGCGTCATCTTGAAGGGGAGCCTGGGCGAACGAGCCAAGCGTGTGCCGAGCCGGTCGATCCCCAATTTTGTGATCCGCATCGCTGCCATTTTCGACAAGTCAGCACGCTGGATCGCGCCCGATCTGGGCATCACGAAGAACATCAGTGACCAAAAGGCTCGCCGTGTGCTGGGCTGGCAGCCTCGAAGGGCCGAGGAGACCATCACCGAAACTGCTGAGAGCTTGATCAAGATGGGGCTTGTCAAGGCGTGACCCGGCGGCGGGGACACGGATCGTCGGGTCCGAGGGGGCAACGGTTGGGACCCCGCTCTTGGCGGCTCTGAGGTCCATCCGGAGGTAAGTCCTGCTCCTCGGCCGCCGGGTTGCCCGCTGGCAGGATCATGACCGTGTTGCGGTACGGCGGCTGCTCGGGTTCTTGACTTTCATCGCCCGTGAGATCACCGCGAAGTCTTCTTGTGGGATCTCGAATAGGCCGAACCGGAACATGCTCCCCCAGTGGCGCTTGTCCTTGATGAAGCTGAGCTGGTCGATCAGTGGTCTAATCGGTGCCTCAATGCTCTTGACGAACTCGATGTTGCGGCGCCAGGGTGTGAACCCCGGCGCCTGCTCCACCTGGTAGAGCTCTTCGTCGAGGACCCGACCTATTCCCGTGAAGGCCTGCACCGGCTCGCCGTCTCGCAGGCCCGTCTTGGGCGAGTAGTAGACGAGCCAGTCATCAGTCTTTAGCCGCTTGAGTGCGGAAGACTTGCCGTGGCCTGCCTGGGTGAATCCGCCCTTTACGCTCAGCTGCACGTGGTCTCGGCTGATCGTGCTCACCCAGTACGTCTGTTCAGGCGGGCCGAGCGCGGTCGCGCAGGTGCTTAGTTGGCGGTGTAGCTGCTCGCGCTCGGCGCGACTCAGTGTCGCGATCATGCGTTGCTCGATTGCAGCGACGGTCGAGGAAGCCGTGCGTAGGCCGGTGCGTCCCTCGGCCGTGAGGGCGTAGCGTTGGCTGCGGCCCTGGCCGGCGGCGGTCACGAGTCCGGCCGCTCTTAGGCCGGTGAGGAGCTGGTGCATCGCTTGTCGGGTGACGAACGCGTCGCGCGCCAGGTCTGCGTTTGAGATGCGCGGACGCGCCGCGAGGATCTCTAGACAGGCGTACTGCGAGACGCTGAGTCCGTAGTCGCGCAGCTCCCCGTCCATCGTTGAGTGCAGAGCGTGTTGGGCGCGCTTGAGCGCGTAGCCCACGGATTGATCGAGATCGACTTGGCTCACGTCAACATCTTGACATAGTCTGCTAACGTCAAGACCTTGACAACTAAAGGAAGGATTTCCCTGTGTCTACCGTTGCAGGCCCCGATTTCATTGCCCTCCAGGTCCGCGACATCGAGCGTGCCGCCGAGTTCTACGAACGTGAGCTAGGGCTCACGCGCGCACCCGGACCCCCGCACGCCGTCGTGTTCGCCACCCAGCCAATCGCGTTTGCGCTCAGAGACCCACTGCCCGGAACCGACCTCGACAGTGGACAGCCCGGCCTCGGCGTGGCGCTATGGCTACGGGCCGACGACTCCCAAGCCCTTCATGACCAACTCGCCCAGCACGACGTGACGATCCTCACGGAGCCCGTCGATGGCCCCTTCGGCCGGACGTTCACGCTTCAAGACCCCGACGGCTACGCAATCACGATCCACGATAAAGGCTGACGAACTCAGCCCACACCACACTGAACGCGGCGGCTTCCATACCTTGCGCGGGAAGCAGGAGCACTGGAGGTAACCGGCCTCGCCCCCGCATCGGACGATTTTCAGGCGTGGGGCGCGAGTGTCTGCTCACGCTCGCTTCCGCTTGGCGTTGCGGGAGCGCTCACGCCGTCGGCCGGGACGATTTTCAGGCGTGGGGCGCGAGTGTCTGCTCACGCTCGCTTCCGCTTGGCGTTGCGGGAGCGCTCACGCCGTCGGCCGCGAGAGACAGTCGCGCCCTTTACGTCCAAAGCCCGGAGATGGGTATTGCCCAGATGCGGTCTTCGATTGGGAGCGTGTGTTCGCCTGAGTAGACGACGACGCCCGTCTTGAAGCGCTCACCGAGCTTGTCGCGAAGTACCCGTAGCCCGCGCACGTCGGACGCGGTCGTGGCTGCTGCGGCCTTCGCTTCGATCGCGACGACGTCGCCGGAGGCGGATTCGACGACGAGGTCGACTTCGCGTTTGTCGCTGTCGCGGTAGAAGAACAGCTCGACGGGGGTGGTGCTCCAGCTGGCTTGTTTGATGAGCTCCATCACGACGAAGGTCTCGAACAGGCCACCCGCCAGCGCTCCTTGGTCGGGTGCCGAGTAGCGGGCCGCGTCGACGCCTACGAGCGCGGCCGCGAGTCCCGTGTCGGTGAGCAGCAGCTTGGGTGTCTTGACCTGCCGCGCACCGAGGTTCGCCGACCATGGCCGCAGGCGGTGGAGAAGGAAGAGCTGAGCGAGCAGCTCGACGTGCGCCTTGACGGTCTTCTCGTCGAGCGCGAGCGCTCGGCCGAGGGCCGCATAGTTGACGAGGGTGCTGGTGCGGGCGGCGAGCAGCCGCAGCAGCAGCTCGAGTTTGGATGGATCGCCGCGAACGCCGCCGATCTCCGGCAGGTCGCGCGCGAGGGTCGCCTGGACATACGACCGAAGGTAGCGCGCACGCTGGCGCGGGTTGCGGTTCAGCGCATCTGGGAATCCGCCGGCGACGACGAGCTCGGCGCTCGCGGCGCGACCCTTGGGCGCACCGCTCACGCGTGGCGGTGTGCCGTCGAGCAGCGCGTCGATGACCGACCCGCGTTTGCCTTCGATCTCGGCCCGCGCGAGCGGCCAGAGGTTCAGATACTCGACCCGGCCCGGGAGCGCGTCGGCAACGACGCGGGCGGTGAGCAGGTCGGCCGACCCCGTGAGCAGGAACTGGCCAGGCGCGGGATCGTTGTCGAGGATCTGCTTCACAGCGAGCATCAGACTCGGCACGCGCTGAACCTCGTCAATCACCGCCGGACGCGGCAACGAAAGCGCGAACCCGTCGGGATCGGCCCTGGCGGCGTTGCGCGTCGCCTCGTCGTCGAGTGTGAAGTAGTTGGGGACGACGCCTGCGGATTGAAGCTGCCTGGCAAGCGTGCTCTTCCCGGCCTGGCGGGGTCCGGTGATCGCCGCGGCCCGGCTCACACTCAGGATGTCCCGCAGCTCCGGCTCGATGGCTCGCGGGATCAGCGCCATACAGCCAGCTTACAGCACCATCCCGACCAATCCGGAGTAAACTAGCCGATCAATCCGGAGTAAAATACCCGACTAAACCGGAGCATGGTCCGGCAAACACAGCCGTTTTGCAGTCCTTTCCCATGGGCACGGCTGGTTTCGAACCAGCGACCTCTCGCGTGTGAAGCGATACCCCACCCCACGCGAAAACGGCCGTTCTCCCTGCAAATTGATCACATGTGCACATGTGCCTCGAACGTCCGAATTCGAGTTTTACGGAGTTTGCGTGTGTTTCACGGGAGTTCGGGCCACCGGAGCCCGCCCGTGGCCCATTCGATTGCCTGTCGTCGAGCGATCGCCACGCGCGCCGGCGCGCGTCAGGTGTCGCATCCTGTAGGGCGACCAGCGCGCGACAAGACGCCAATCCATTGTTGCCGCGTCCAGCGTCGTGATCGCCTGCGTAAGAAGGGCCTGCGGCAGGCGAGACCAGGCACGTCATCGTGCCCCCTCGTGTGCGAACGCGAGAGCGGGCTGGCTTCGCGATGGCGTCGAGGGAGACGACGGTGTTTCCACGTCGGAAGCGGGCCGGATCGTGGGTGGGCGCCGCGCGTTCGTTCGCTCATCGTTTCCGACGCCGATCGGAGTGGCGAGTCCCGTAGGCGTTCATGAACGTGTTTGCCGCTGCTTGAGCTACTCGGGAGAGATCGTGCGTCGTGGCGTAGTCGTCGTCGCCGGTGAACATGGCCTTGTTGACCGGGATCCAGAACAGCATGCCGACGAAGTGTTCTGCTGCGGTCGCCGCGTCGTCGATATCGAGCTGCTTTCGGTCCGCGAGGGACTGAAAGCTCGTCGAAAGTGCTGCAAGGGCCCGCTCGAAGCCGTTCGCGTACCACGCCGTGGCGATCTCGGGGAAGCGGTCCGCAGACGAGATGACCAGACGACGCAGCTGCAGTACACGTGGCTCCATGAGTGCGCGTAGGAACGTCTGTGCAAGGTGTTCCAGGTCCTTCGCGAGGTCGGTGGTCTCGGTCAGTCTCTCGGCGATGAGACTCACAAGCGCGTCCATATCATCGGTGGTCGACAACACGATGTCCGCAAAGAGGTGCTGCTTGTCGGTGAAGTGCTTGTACACGGTTTGTTTCGAGACGCCGGCATGCACGGCGATGTCTTCCATCGTCGCGCCGTCGTAGCCGCTGGCGAGAAAGATCCCGATGGCCGCCTCGCGGATCGCGCGGTGGCGTCGATCCGAGCTTCGTTCCGGCCGTTCAGGGGGCGTCGTCGGTGCCACTCACTAAGAGTACTAGACAGACCAGTTCCCATCAAGTACTATACGGTCCAGTTCTGTCGCCTACCCGATCAAGGAGCTCACCATGAAGCTGGATGCGTACCTCTTCTACCCAGGCAACACCGACGAAGCGATGTCCTTCTATCAAGGCGTCCTCGGTGGCGACCTCTCGATCACCCGTCGTGGCGACGTCGACCCGTCGGCACCGGAGAGCGAGAAGGATGCTGTCATCAACGCAGCACTCGACTGCGAAACGTTCACGCTACGCGCGAGCGACCGTTCCGACGCGACCCACGACGTCCAGACCAGGATCGAGCTGACAATCGTCGGCACCGAAGAGGCCGATCTACGCAGGATCTTCGACCAGCTCAGCAAGGACGGCACGGTCAAGACCCCCCTCGAGAAGATGTTCTGGGGCGACACCTTCGGCGCCCTCATCGACAGGTACGGCATCGGTTGGCAGGTCAACATCTTGGCGACCTGACCAGAACGGCTCCACAAGCTCTCGAACACGCTAGAACCGCTACCCGACGAGGAGGAGTCGTGCCCAACCAGTCTGCGCCGTGGCCCAAGCAAGGACCTGCGTCGTACTTTCCTTCCATCGAGAAGAACTACGGTCGCTCGATCGCCGATTGGCAGAAGGCCATCGCCGAATCCGGCCTCGACAAACACATGGCGATCGTCG
>JBEKSK010000222.1:0-5155 GCA_049517155.1 Solirubrobacteraceae bacterium | reverse complement strand
AGCCGCGGCGAGCTCGAGCTCACAGCCGGGACGGATGTGCGCTGCGACGCCGTCTGCTTCACGCCTGGGCTGGCGGCGGACTGAGAGCGCCTGGCGGCCCCGCCTCCCCCGGGCGCAGGTCAAGCTGCAGCCACGCCACGTCGTGCCAGGCGCCCTGTTTCCAGCCGATCCGCCGGTAGGTGCCGACCGTGACGAACCCCATCGCGCGGTGCAGGCCGTTGCTCGCCTCGTTGGGCTGGGTGATCCCGGCGCACAGCGTCCACAGCCCCACCGCACGCAGGCGCTCGAACAGCTGCGTGTAGAGCGCGCGGCCCACGCCCCCGCGGTGGCTCGCGGAGTCGACGTAGACAGCGACGTCGGCCGCCCAGCGATAGGCGGCGCGGTCGCGATGGCGCGAGCCGTAGGCGTAGCCGACCACGGCGCCGCCGGCGTCCTCCGCGACCAGCCACGCGTGCGCGCCACGCATCCGGCGTTCGATCTCCTCGCCGCTCGGCGGGTACTCCTCGAAGGAGGCGACCGAGGCGCTCACGTAGGGGGCATAGATCGCTGCGCACGCGGCCGCGTCGCGCTCCGGGTCGGCAGTTCGGATGAGCATCGCGCCTCGAGAATAGCCGTGCGTGTTGCGAGGACCGTGCCCGCGATCGCGCGGCGGCGCTGCTAGCGTCACCGGCGTGATCATTTCGACCATGAACGACCTCCCCGGCCACGAGATCGAGGAGGTCTTCGGCGAGGTCTTCGGACTGACGGTACGCTCGCGCAATATCGGCTCGGTGCTCGGAGCGTCACTGAAGTCACTCGCGGGCGGCGAGCTGAAGGGCATGACGAAGATGCTCGCATCCGGCCGCCAGGATGCCACCGACCGCCTCGCCGCCGAAGCGGAGGCCAAGGGCGCGAACGCGGTCATCGCGTTTCGCTTCGACACCTCCGAGCTCGGCTCGACCTGGACCGAGATCTGCGCCTACGGCACGGCCGTCAGCGCGCGCAAGCTCTGAGCGCCAGGCACTGACCGGCGAGCGGGCGCCTCACGCCCGCCCGCTGGCACGCCCCGACCCGATCGCCGGCGGCGATCGGGCTCCTCCCCCGCGCCCCGGCCCAGCTCAGCCCTCGAGCACGTTGTGCACGGTAGCCACCATCGGCTCACCCGGGTCGACGCCCGCAGCCCCCATGATCGGCATCAGCGTCGCGCCGAACGCCTCGAACTGCTCCTGGGACTCCCAGATGTCGAACACGTGGATCGCTCCACCGACGTCGAGGGCGACGTGAAGCGTGCGCCCGTCGGGCGCTCCCGCGCCGGCCGCTTCCAACTGCTTGATCGTGTCGTCGTAGATCGCCGGCGTGAAGCCGGCCGGCCTGAAGTAGAACCCGTGTGCCATCTGCACCCCATCCTCTCCGCGCTGGTGCGGTTTGTTGCCGAGCCCTGCGCCGCGACTCTACCGCCGCCGCCGCCGCCGCGCTAGGCGGCGTCCGAGAGCTCCGCCGCGCTGCGATCGGCAAGCAGCCGCAGAAGCCGCGGCGGCTCGCCGTCGGCCACGAGCATGGCGGTCCCGGGCCAGTAGGGGCTGGCCGGCCCGGTTGCGAAGGTCGAGCTGTAGATCCAGGAGCCGCTGTTGTGCAGCTGCGTCCCGTTGGGCGTCAGCCATTCAGCCGCCTCATCGCCCTCGAGCATCCCGGCCCGGTGGGTGTGGCCGAAGATCACGTGACGAGCATCGATCCCCAGACGCTCGACGAGCACGCTTGCGGCGCGCAGCCCGGCGCTTCGCAGCTCCGCGGTGGAGAGCTCGCCTCGCAGCGGGCCAAGCCCGGCGGCGTTGGCAGCGCGGACGAGCCAGGGGAAGGCCAGCGGAAAGGCGCGCGAACGCAGCGCGCCGCCACGCGATCCGCCATGCGATCCGCGCAGCGCCCGCCACGCCTTGACCGTTCGCCCGCCGTCGACGGTGTCGGAGGGCCGGCCGCTCTGCGCCGCGGCGTGAACCCACGCGTAGACCGGTGAGATGACCGCCTCGTATTCATCGACGCTGCGGACGTCGTCCCAGCGGCGGTCGCCGGCGAGCGCCACGCGGCCGCTCGCCGCCACCGCCAGGCGCTCGATCGTCGGCACCGTCATGTGCAGATCGAGCTGATGGCCGTGCATCGCGTAGATGCCCTCGCCGAGCCACAGACCGGGATAGGCGACCTCGACGGGGGCCGGCGCGAGCAGCCGCGCGAACTCCGCCGCGATGAACGACGCCTCCGCGGGCGAGCAGCGCTGCTCGAGCGCGAGCGGGTCCGTACGGCGCTCGAGCCAGGCCTGCGCGAGCGCGTGGTCGTGGTTGCCCGGGACGAGTACCACGGAGCGCTCGCCCAGATGCTCGCCGAGTCTGGCGAGCACCGCCCGGGCGCGGTCCAGCACCGTGCGCGCGGCGCCGTGGCGCAGCTCGAGCGTGTCGCCGAGCAGCACGAGGCGATCGACGCCCTCAAGGCCTCCAAGCAGCGCGTCGAGCACGCCCTCGCGCCGCAGCACATCGCTGCCTGAACGCGTTCCGAGGTGCAGGTCGGAGACGACGAGTGTGCGCGTCACTACCGCGGGGCGCCGACGCCGCGAATCGCCTTCGGCAGCATGAAGCGCACGTCCTCGCGTGTCACCGTCAGCTCCGAGATGTCGTCGACGCCGCGTTCACGGAAGTTTTCGACCAACTCCGCCACGAGCTCCTCGGGGGCGCTCGCGCCGGAGCTGATGCCCAGCGTCCGCACGCCCTCGAGCCACGCCTCGTCGAGCTCGCCGGCGTTGTCGATCAGGTGCGCCTGCGCGCCGTAGTCGCGCGCGACCTCGACGAGCCGCAGCGAGTTGGACGAGTTGCGCGATCCGATCACGAGCACCAGGTCACATTCGGTGGCGAGCCGGCGAACCGCCGCCTGGCGGTTGGTCGTCGCGTAACAGATGTCGTCGGTGCGCGGGCCGACGATCGCCGGGAAGCGCTCGCGCAGGCGCTCGATGATGCCCCGGGTCTCATCGACCGACAGCGTCGTCTGGGAGATGTAGGCGACTTTCTCGGGGTCGGCGAGCTCCAACTCGTCGACGTCCTGCTCGGTCTGGACGAGCACCATGTTGTCGGGAGCCTCGCCCATCGTGCCCTCGACCTCCTCATGGCCGTCGTGGCCCACCAGCACGACCATGTAGCCCTCGGCCGCGAACCGCCGCGCCTCGACGTGCACCTTGGTGACCAGCGGGCAGGTCGCGTCGATCGTCCGCAGACGCCTGGCCTTGGCGTTCTCGTGCACGCTCGGCGCGACGCCGTGGGCGGAGAAAACCGTGACCGAGCCTTCGGGCACCTCGGTTTCGCTCTCGACGAAGATCGCGCCGCGCGCGCGCAGCTGTTCGACGACATGCTTGTTGTGGACAATCTCCTTGCGCACATAGACCGGCGGGCCGTAGCTCGCGAGCGCCCGCTCGACCGTGACGACGGCCCGGTCCACCCCCGCGCAGTAGCCGCGCGGGGCCGCGAGCAGGATCTTCTCGACGGTGTTCGTCACGACGGCCATCCCTTGATTCTACGGCGGGCGAGGTCCCGGCCGGCGACGGGGCGCCGGCCGGCGACGCATCACGCACTGACGGTACTCCGGCGCGAGCGCGCCTGCGCCGCGCCGCGAGCGCCGCGCGGGGCTACGCTGTTGCGCGATGGCGCAACAGCACCTCGATCGCCTGACCGCGCTCGACGCCTCCTTTCTGCATCAGGAGGGCGCCGAGTCGCACATGCACATCGGCGCCCTGACGACCTTCGACGGGCCGCCGCCGCGCTTCGGCGAGCTGCTCGAGCTGATCGAGGCGCGCCTGCACCTCGTGCCGCGCTACCGCCAGCGCCTGGCGCGCACGCCGTTTGACCGCGGGCGGCCCGTGTGGGTCGACGACACCGCCTTCCGGCTCGAGTATCACGTCCGCCACGTCGCGCTGCCGTCGCCCGGCGAGCGCGATCAACTGCTCGCGCTGCTCTCGCGGATCTTCTCGACCCAGCTCGACCGCCGCCGGCCGCTGTGGGAGCTGTGGTTCGTCGAAGGGCTCGAAGGCGGCGGCTTCGCGCTGATCTTCAAGACCCACCACTCGGTGATCGACGGCGTCGCCGGGCTCGACCTCGCGACCGTCATCTTCGACCTCGAATCGCAGCGCGACGGCGAGGCGGAGCCGCCGCCGCAATGGACGCCCGAGTCGCAGCCGGGCCGGGCCGGCCTGGTGGCGCTCGGCGCCGCACGTGACGCCCGCGACATGGCAAGGCTCCTTGCCGGCGCGCTGAGCGCCGGTGCGCATCCGCAGGAGTCGGCTCGCCGTCTGCGCGAAGCCGCGGAGGGCGTCGCCGAGATCGCCTGGGCGGTGCTCAACCCGGCGCCCGAGACACCGCTGAACGTACCGATCGGCCCCTACCGGCGGTTCGTCGGGGTCGCCGCGGAGCTCGAGGACTTCAAGACGATCAAGAACGCCTTCGGCGGGACCGTCAACGACGTCGTGCTGGCGGTCGTGGCGGGCGCGCTGCGCAGCTTCCTGCGCTCACGCGGTGTTCGCACGGAAGGGCTCGAGCTGCGGGCGCTCGTACCGGTGTCGCTGCGCGGCGCGGGCGACCGCGGCGAGGTGATCGGCAACCGGCTCGCCGCGATGCGCGGAAGCCTGCCCGTCTACATCGCCGATCCGCTCGAGCGGCTTGACGCTGTGCGAATCAGCATGGAGGGGATCAAGGAGTCGCGCCAGGCGCTCGGCGCGGAGGTGCTGGCCGGCGTGCAGAACTTCGCACCACCGACGATCCTCGCGCAGGCCTCGCGGATCAACTTCTCCACGCGGCTGTTCAACCTGCTCGTGACGAACATGCCCGGACCACAGATCCCGCTCTACGTGCTGGGGCGCGAGATCCGCGAGGTCTACCCGGTCGGCTTCCTCGCGCACGACCACGCCCTGGCCGTCGCGATCATGTCCTACAACGGGCAGATGAACTTCGGCCTGCTCGCGGACTCCCAGGCGCTGCCGGAGCTCGACCAGCTCGGCGGCTGGGTGTCGGATTCGATCGCGGAGCTGGTGGCGCTGGCGCGCGAGCACGCCGGCGGGCGGCACGCGAGCGCCGACTAGTTGTCGCCGCCGATGCGGTCCTCGACGTAGATTTCGATGCACGCGCGCGCGAGCGCCTCGGCCCGCGCG
>JBEKSK010000221.1:0-5157 GCA_049517155.1 Solirubrobacteraceae bacterium | reverse complement strand
CGTGGTGGGTGTGTGTGGCGGTGGAGGAGCTGGTCGTGCTCGAGCTCGAGGCGCCGGTCCCGCCGCCGGGGAGGTTCGCCTTCGGGGCCTCGTAGAGGAAGTTGTCGACGCTCTGGCGGATCAGCGCCGGCGTCGAGAGGACGGCCTCCTCGGGCCCCTCCGGGGTGTTGATCTGGTAGGCCGGATTGGAGACGTTGAATGGGACGTCGCGGACCGGCTTGGACTGCGAGAAGGCAGCGAGGTAGAACAGGTCCGCGATCTCGTGCGCGCCGCGGATGTCAGTCCAGACCGCCTCGCCAAAGGCCTTTGCGAGCGAGGACCACTTGCTCAGGAAGCCCCACACGCCGAGCTGCTCCTTGGCGTCGCGGATGAAGTCCTGCTGGCGCGCGACGCGCACGAAATCCGAGTCGGTGTGGCGGTAGCGGACGTAGGAGAGCGCCTGGTTGCTGCACAGCCGCTGATAGCCCGGCTGGATGTTGATCGGCGAATAGCTGTCCCCCGGCGGGTTGTAGTAGCGCTGGTCGACGTCTACGTAGACGCAGCCGATCGCGTCGACGAGCCCGAGGAACGAGGCGAAGTTGAAGTCGATCACGTGGTTGATCGTGATCCCCGGTAGCGTCGCGAGGACGACCTGCTTGACGAGATCGTCGCGGCCGATCGAGTAGGCGGAGTTGAACTTCTGGTTGTCGTAGGGGACGCCCTTCCAGTTGAAGCTGACGAGCAGATCGCGCGGGATCGAGAGGATCGAGGTCTGATCCTGGGTCGGATCCATCCGCACCAGCATGAAGGTGTCGGCATGCAGCAGATGCACGCCATTTATGTCCTGCTCGGCGCCTGTGGCATAGGTCGTCGTCTTGCCGATGTGGTCGTCGCCGATCACAAGGATCGTCTGCGCCTGCCCGGCCTGCGCCGGCGTCAGGTCCTTGGAGTCAAGCGGCGTGCCTCCCAGCGCGAAGTCGGCGGCGATCGTGCTGACGACGTTGATCGCCCCGACCGAGATCGCGGTCGCCGTCGCGACGATGATCACGATGCACCCGAGCATGTGGCGTCGCAGCGGATGGCGCCGCCGGCGCGGCTGCGCCGCGGCACGAGCGGACGCCCGGGCGGGCGCCTGGCGCAGGCGGCGCCTCATCGCGAACCGGCCGCGCGAGCGTGATCAAAGCGACCGCGTTGCCCGGCGAGCCGATCGCTGTCGATGTCAGGAGCGATTATCGGCACGATTTGAGTGGTGCGGCCCCGACAGTATTGCGAGCGGCGGCGTTCGCCGCGTGTTCGCCGGCCCGGGGACGTCGCGCGGATCTCCAGCTAGGCTCCAGCCTGTGAGTGCCAGGCGCGCCATCTTCGTGGCCCCGTTCGACGAGCTGGTCGAGCCTCGCGTGCTCGCGGAGCTCGCCGCCGCTGCCGAGGCGCGCGGCTGGGACGGCTTCTTCCTGTGGGACCACGTCGCGTTCGCGCCGCCGGTTGTGGCGGTGGCGGATCCCTGGGTGTCGCTGGCCGCGATCGCGTGCGCCACAGCGACCGTGCGGCTCGGGCCGCTCGTCACGCCGCTCTCGCGCCGGCGGGTTCAGAAGCTGGCACGCGAAACGGTCACGCTCGACCGCCTCAGCGGTGGGCGCCTCACGCTCGGCGTCGGCCTCGGCAGCGAGCGCAACGGGGAGCTCGAGCCGTTTGGCGAGGTCGTCGACGCGCGCGAGCGCGCGGTGCTGCTCGACCGCGGCCTGGAGCAGCTGGACGCGCTGTGGTCCGGCGGCTTTGAGCCGCCGCCGCTGCAGCGTCCGCGAATCCCGGTCTGGGTGGCGTCCCGCTGGCCGCGGCGGCGTCCGCTGCAACGCGCCGCGCGCTGGGACGGCCTTTTCCCGATCGAGCTTCCCGGGCCCGACGCGCTGGCAGAGCTCGCGGCGGAGGTGCACGCGCTGCGCGGCGCGGAGCACGCGCCGTTCGACCTCGTCGCCGAGCTGCCCACGGGCGGCGACGCCGGTGCCTGGGAGCGCGCCGGGGCGAGCTGGCTGCTCACCGCCTTCGACTGCCAGCCGCGCCTTGACGCGGTGCGTGAGGCGATCGAGGCGGGCCCGGGCGAGGCGCCCTGAGGGTCCCCTGATCAGAAGACGAGCAGCATCAGCCCGACGGTGATACCCGGGCCGATCGTGACCATCAGGCCGCGGTCCCCGCTCGCCGGGGCGCGGCGGAGCATCGTCTCCTCGAGCACATAGAAGATCGACGGGGTGCCGACGTTGCCGTGGTCGGCGAGCACGTCGTAGCTGATCGCCAACTCGTCGTCCGGAAGTCCGAGGGCCTCCTGCACGGTCAGCAGGATCCGCCGTCCGCCCGGGTGGATCAGCCAGTGGTCGATCGCGTAGCGCGTCAGGCCGAGCGGCTTTAGGAAATCGTCGACGAGCCGCGCAAGCCCCGCGGCGGCGACCTCGGGAAGCTCGCGCGCGAGGTACAGGTGGCTGTCGTCGTCGGCGAGCGCCATGTGCACGACGTCGAGTGTTCCCGCGAGCTGGTGGACGGTCGAGGCGGCGACGGCGGGGCCGGGCGCCTGCGCGCCGTGCTCGACGATCGCCGCTGCGCAGCCGTCGCCGAAGATCGCCGAGCCGACGATCTTCGCCCGCGGATCGTCCGGGGCCGACTGGCTGAGCAGCCCGCTCATGCTCTCGGCCGCAACGATCAGGCCGCGACTGCCCTCGCGGTCATGCAGCGTACGTTCGACGAGCCGCACGAGCGGAACGGCGCTGGCGCAGCCGACGCCGACGACGTGGTACTTGTCGGTCGCGGGGTTCATCTCGTAGTGCTCGATGAGCCGGTGCGCGAGGGTCGGACCGCCGAGCGAGTAGAGGCTCGCGCTGACGACCACGTCGAGGTCGCGCGGATCCACGTCGAGTTTGTCGACGGCGCGCACGGCAAGTTCGAACAGATGGTCCTCCGCGGCAGCGGTGCGGCCCTGCAGGTTCTGGCCGGCGTGATCCTCGAGCGCCGTCAGGTGGCGTCGCTTGACGCCGCAGCTCGCGAAGATCCGCTGCGCGAACGGGTCGTCGGCCATCCCGAGTGCGTCGAGCACCTCGGACTGGGTGAACGAGCGCTCCGGGTCGGCGTGCGTGAGCCGGCTGATGTGCGGCGTCGAGGGGCCGACGAGCGGCGAGGCGGCGGCCCGGCGAACGTTCGGGCCGAGCCTCGCCTGCAGCTCGGCGCCGTCGTTGAGGTGCGGGAACGGCAGGTCGGGCACCGCCACGCCGAGAAACGAGCACAACGGCTCCCAGCCGTCCTCGACATCGAAGCTGAGCAGGCGCTCGGCGGGCACTGTGCGCAAGACCTCCTCGTTGTGGCGCTGGTAGCGCCCGAGCGCCTCGTCGCGGCGTTCGCAGCTGCCGTCGAGGATGTCCGTCCACAGCGGCCGGTGGGGCATCATCAGGACGTCCAGGGCCAGTTCCTCGGCCGCCGCGAGCTGCGGACCTCCGGCCATCGCCAGCTCGCGCGTCGCACGCAGGCAACCCGCATAGCTCGCATACCAGGCGTCTGGATCGCGGACGCTGAGCAGCACCAGCGAGGACGGCCAGACGTCGATCAGCTCGCGGTAGTAGCGGGCCCCGACCCAGCCGAGCGCCGCGTTCCAGCCGGCCAGGCCCTGCGTCCAGTCGGGGGCCGTCGCGTTCTCGCCGGAGCGCGCACGACGCAGGAGCTCGTCGCTCGCAGGCACCGTGCGCGGGTGCAGGCAGGGGCCGACGCCGAGCAACTCGAGCGCCGCGGCGAGCGAAACCGTGCCGGTGCGCGTGTAACCGGCACCGATCACCTTCACCGGAGACTCCCTGGGCTTGGCCGGCAATCCCTTCGCGGCTTCGTCCTCGAACAAGGCGGGCACACAGGCACTTTAACAAGTGACGCCAACGATCTCTAAATAATCCGTAACAATGCGGGCCGACGGCGGAGCGGCCGCCGTCCCAGCCAGCGCCGGCCGGCCTCGACCGGCGGCACACCTACGTGGACGGAGATCGGCCAATGCAAGTAATCGGAGCGGGGCTGCCGCGAACCGGCACGCTGACCCAGAAGCTGGCACTCGAGCGGCTGGGCTTCGGGCCCTGCTACCACTGGGTCGATGTGATCGCCGACCTCGACCGCGTGGCGCAGTGGGAGCGCGCGCTGGACGGCGAGGCGGACTGGGAGGAGATCTTCGGCGCCAGCGTCGCGACCGTCGACTGGCCGGGTGGCTTCTTCTACGCGGAGCTGGCGGCGGCGTACCCGCAGGCGAAGGTGCTGCTCAGCGTGCGCGACCCGCAGCGCTGGGAGCCGAGCTTCCGCGAGACGATCTGGGACATGTGCTTCGGCGACACGCTGATCCACAACCTCTCGGCGGCGCGCGCCAAGGTCGACCCGCGCTGGGAGCGCTACCTGAGGCTGATCGACCGCATGTTCTGGATCGAGCGCGGCACCTTCGCGGGCGGCGCCGGCGAGACGCCGGCGACGATGATCGCGGCGATGACGCGCCACGAGGATGCCGTCAGGGCGGCCATTGCGCCCGAGCGCCTGCTCGTCTGGGACGTGACCGAGGGCTGGGGACCGCTCTGCGAGTTCCTCGAGGTGGAGGTGCCGGCGGAGCCGCTCCCCCATGCCAACGACCGTGAAGCATTCACCTACCGCGTCGCCGCCGGTGCGCTGGCGACGCTGCAGAAGTGGCAGGACGCTCGCCCCGTGCCCGCGTGAGCGGAGCGGCATCGCTTCACGGCGTGCAATCGGTCGTGCCCGCCGCCCCGCGTGCGAGTGCGCGCTGCCGGCCCCGGCGAACCGGGCGCGCGCAAGGGCCGCAGGCACCGCTCGCGCGCGCGAGGTAGCGCGCGAGGGCGGAAGTAACGCTCGTGAGGCGCGAGGGCTGGAAGTACCGCTCGTGAGCGCCCGGCGGGGCCGCGACGGGGCGCCCTCGCGGGCTCGGTCATACACCTAGCATCCATGCATATATCTTGATATGTGCGCACTAGCTCCCTGATAGACTTCCCGGCACTCATGCCCGAATCCACACGAGCGTCCGCCCCGCTCCCGAGCCTCGACGGCTTGGTCGCCACGCTGCGCGCCGTGGCCGAGCCAACGCGGCTGCGTCTGGCCGTCCTGCTCAGCCGGGCGGAGCTCACGGTAACGGAGATCAGCAGCGTGATCGGGCAGAGCCAGCCG
>JBEKSK010000220.1:0-8769 GCA_049517155.1 Solirubrobacteraceae bacterium | reverse complement strand
CCTCGCCCCACAGCCGCTCGAGCGCGTAGAACTCGCGCAGCTCACGCACGAAAACGTGCACGACGACGTCGAGGTAGTCCATCAGCACCCACTGGGAGCCGGGGAGGCCCTCGACCCGCCGCGGCAGGATCCCCAGTTCGGCCTTGCAGCCAACATGGATGCCGTCCACGATCGCCTTGACCTGACGGTCGGTGCCGCCCGAGCAGATCACGAAGTAGTCCGTGTAGTCGATCACGCCGCGCAGATCCAGCTCGACGATCGACTGCGCCTTCTTGTCGTCCGCAAACCTCGCGATGACCTCTGCCAGACGTTTCGAGTTCACAGGTAGAGCCTCCGCTGCTCGATGTAGTCGGCGACCGGATCGGGGACCAGATAGTCGAGCGGCCGCCCCTCGCGCACGCGCCGGCGCAGCGCCGACGATGAGATGTCCAACCTCGGCACGTCGATGTATGTGATCGCCGCCGCGCCCGCCATCGCTTCCAGCCGCCCGCGCACCTCTTCGCGCCGCGCCCCCACGCGCTCGGCCACGGCGACCGACGCAAGGCCCAGGATCGCCTCCGGCTCGCGCCAGCTCGGCAGCGACCAGGCCATGTCGCCTCCGACGATGAACGTCAGCTCGTCACCTGGCTGGCTCGCATGGATCTGGCGAAGCGTATCGACCGTGTACGACGGGCCGGCGCGGTCTATCTCGATCGAGCTGACCGTCAGCCAGCCGCGACCTGCGCCGGCCGCCAGCCGGCACATCTCGAGCCGGTGCGCGGCGCCGGGCTCCTGCTCCATCGGCTTGTGCGGCGGCACCCCCGTCGGGATCAGCACGACCCGCTCGAGTCCGAGCTGCGAGCGCGCCTCGCTGGCGCACACCAGGTGCGCGAGATGGGGCGGGTTGAAGGTCCCGCCGAGGATGCCGACGGCCGTCAACTACGAACGTGCCCGTCGCCCTCGACCAGGTACTTGAAGGTGCACAACTCGCGCACGCCGATCGGCCCGCGCGCGTGCAGCTTCTGTGTCGAGTTGCCGATCTCGGCCCCCATCCCGAACTCGGCGCCGTCGGTGAAGCGCGTGGAGGCGTTCACGTACACGCAGGCCGCGTCAACATCCAGCTCGAAGCGGCGCGCGGCGGCGGCGTCGCGCGTGACGATCGCCTCGCTGTGGCCGCTGCCGTGCGCCGCGATGTGCTCGATCGCCGCTTCGAGCGAGTCGACGACGGCCACCGCAAGCGTCAGGGCGAGATATTCGGTGTCCCAGTCGGCGGCGCTTGCAAGCGTGACCGGGAGGCCGGCGGCGTGCTCGAGGGTGCCCTCGTCCCCGCGCAGCTCGACCCCGGCTTCGCTCAGCGTCGCGAGCGCGTCCGGCAGGAAGTCCGCGGCGACCTCGCGGTGCACGAGCAGCGTCTCCGCCGCGTTGCACACCCCGGGGCGCTGCACCTTCGCGTTCAGCACGATCGCGCGCGCCTGTTCGAGATCCGCCGCTGCGTCCACGTAAACGTGGCAGTTGCCGGAGGCCGCGTAGATAACGGGCACGGTGGCATGACTGGCCAGCGCAGCCTTCAGACCCTCGCCTCCGCGCGGGATGATCAGATCGACGTGGCGCGACTGTGTCGCGAGCTCCACGAGCTCGTCGCGGTGCCCACCGGACAGGATCGTGATCGCGCCGCGGGGCACACCGGCCGATTCCGCAGCGCGGGCGGCGATCGCGGCCAGGACCGAGTTCGAGCGCGCCGCGCTCGAGGACCCCCGCAGCACGATCGCGTTGCCCGACTTCAGGCACAGCGCGGCAGCGTCGATCGTCACGTTCGGCCGCGCCTCATAGACCACCGCAACCACACCGAGCGGCACGCGGACCTTGCGAATCGTCAAGCCGTCGGGCCGCCGGAGCTCCTCGAGCAGCTCACCGACGGGGTCGGCCAGCGCGGCGACCTCGCGCACCCCGGCCGCCATCGCCTCGATCCGGCGGCGGTCAAGCGTCAGGCGGTCGATCAGCGCGGCTGAGATCCCTGCGTCGCGGGCCGCCGCCACATCGAGCGCGTTGGCGTCGAGGATCTCATCGACGCTCGCCTCAAGCGCCCGCGCAACCGCTTCGAGCGCTGCGTTCTTGACGGAGGCATCGAGCGTCGCGAGCGTCCGCGCAGCCCGCTTGGCGCCCGCACACAACTCGCCCACCGATTCCGTGGCAATCGCCATACGTCAAGGTTACGCGAGCGCGAAATAGTCGCGGTGCACGGCCTCAGCCGCGGCGCGCGGCAGCAGCTCACGCACAGCGGCCGAATTGCGCCCGGCCACGGCTCGCAGCTCGCCGGCCGAGTAGTTGCAGATGCCCTTGCCGATCAGCAGCTCGCCCACCACCTCGACGTCGTCGCCGCGGCCAGGCTTTCCGCTCGCCATCACCACCTCGACGGCGTCGCCCTGATCGAAATCGCCGCGAACCTCGACGACGCCGACCGGCAGCAGGCTCGTTCCGTCCTCCCGCAGCGCTCGCGCCGCGCCGTCGTCGACGACGATCGTGCCGCGGCTCGGCTTCGCGTAGCGCAGCCACAGCTTGAAGCTCGAGTGGCGCTGGTCGCGGGCGCTGAACCGCGTCCCCTCTCGCTCCCCGGCGAGCACGCGGGCGAGCACGCCCTCGCGCTCGCCGTTGCAGATCACTGTCTCGATTCCGGCTGCCGTTGCCATGTCGGCGGCGACGACCTTTGAGCGCATCCCGCCCGAGCCGTGCGCGGAGGTGGTCTGGGTGATCGAGAGCGCGTCGAGCGAGGCAAAGTCATCGACCTGCTCGACCAGCGTGGCACCGGGGTCGGCGCGCGGGTCGGCGGTGTAGAGCCCATCGGTACCGGTCAGGATGATCAGCCGGTCGGCAGCGAGCAGGATCGCGACCTGGGCGGCGAGGAAGTCGTTGTCGCCGAAGCTGATCTCGTCGGTCGCGGTCGTGTCGTTCTCGTTGATCACCGGCACGGCGCCCCACTCGAGCAGCTTGCCGAGCGTCTGGCGCGCGTTCAGGTAGCTGCTTCGCGCGCTGACGTCGAAGAACGTCAGCAGCACCTGCGCGGCGACCGTGCCGTGGGCGCCGAGCAGCTCGTCGTAGACCCGGTAAAGGCGACCCTGGCCGACCGCGCTCGCCGCCTGCAGCTCCTCGATCGCGGTCGGGCGCGCCGCCAGGCCGAGCACCCGGGTGCCGCGAGCGATGGCGCCGCTGGTCACGATCACGACCTCGTCGCCGCCCTTGCGCGCAGCCGCAACCGCGGCGCAGATCTGCGCGAGCAGCTCGGCGCGAAGCTCGCCCGCGTCCGTCGCGACGATCGCCGAGCCGAGCTTGATCACGGTGCGAGCCATCTGCCGCCGGAGGTTAGTGCAGCGGCGGGGCGGCTCTCAGGCTCCTCTCGGCTGCGCTTGAGCCGGCGACGAGCCCCGGGGCCGACACTCGATCTGTCCAAGCGTCCATGAAGGGAGCAACGATGAGGTTAGACAGGCTTCGCAAAGGCAGAACGGTGGCGGTGATCGGCTCGATCGCGGTCCTCGGGGGCGGCGCGAGCGCGGTCGCGGCAACGCGGGGCGGCGGCGACAGCCACGTCGAGCGGACGGGGGCCGCGGCCATGACCCCGCCCGGCCGCAGCGGCGCCACGGCGGGGACGGCGGGGACGGCGGGGACGGCGGGCAACGGCACGCACGTCGCGCCGAGCGCCGCGGTGCAGGCGATCTTCGCCAGTGTCCAGAAGGCGATCCAGGCGCAGGTCAGCTCGATCGCGACCCCCGTGCTCGATGCGGCCGTGACGGCCGCCACGATCACCTCGGCCCAAGAGACGACCCTGCTGGCGCTGCTCGAGAGCGGCCCGATCGCCCACGGCGGCCCAGGCGGTCCGCACGGCGGAATGCCTGGCCCTGGCGGCCCCGGCGGGGGCGGCCCGGCCGGCGCTCCAGCGGCCGGCTGAGCGGCCCGCCGCAACCGGGCACGCTGCGGCTAGCAGACGACCCCTCGCTTGCCGGCCTTGGTGTGCCCGGCCGGATGCGGACCGACCCAGCGCTCATCGACTGGGTCGGCCGCCAGCTGGTAGCGGGAGTCCGACGAGAGGCGGATGCGGTCGGTTCGGTTGTCCAGTGCGCCGTGCGCCGTGAACATGCCGAAGACGAGCAGGTCGCCGGCCCTGTAGTCGGCGGTCAGCCAGCGACCTCCGAGCCTGCGCCGCAGAGCGGCCGCGTCCTCGTCGAGGATCGGGCTCGCGTTGGGCCACTCGTAGTCATCCGGCGGCTGCTCGCCCAGGTTCTCGCAGTAGCTGTCGACGTCCTGGCGTCCGTACACCTCACGGATCAGCTCGTGGGTGTGGGAGCGCTCGAGGATCGCCAGGCCGCCCATCTGCGGCGGTATGTCGCCGTAGGGAACCCAGGATGTGAACAGATTCGACGTTCCGCGGCCCATGAAGACGATGTCGGTGTGGACCCAGGTGCCACCGCCGGGGGCCATGATGCGCAGCCAGGTGAAATCGAGGTGGCGAACGGGACCGCCGAGCAGCGACTCGTAGAAGCCGATCATCCGCCCGCCGTAGAGCAGGTTGTGCAGCGGCTCGTTGCCGGCCACGAGCTGGGCGCCGTCGCGCCCGAATTCGAGTTCGGCACCCGGCAGTGCCACGGCGTCCATCACCGGCGCGCCGGGATCGAGCACGCCGCCGGCGGCGAGGCGGCCGACCAGCTCACGCCGCACGGCGAGCACGTCGTCGCGCTCGAAGAAGCCGGGCAGGTAGAGATAGCCGTCGTCGGCCAGGCGGCCGCGCAGTGCTGGCCCGTCGCCGGCGTCCTCGGTCCGCGTGAGCTCGCCAAGCGCATCCGGTCCGCGCTCGAGCTGGTGCCCGAGAATCGAGACGGTTCCATCCACAGGCGGGCTCATCGCGCAAGCGTAGCCGGGCGGGCCTGCCAGCCGACCCGCGACTCGCGCCGCAACGCGGGTTCGCGCCCCGCTAAGTTGCGATCCATCGGAGCGCCACTGTGAAAATCGATGCGGGCGGGTACTGGTCGTCCGCCGGTCAGGCCGCCGAGCGCGCGAGCGCCTCCGAAGCGGCCGGATACGACGGCTGGTGGGCGGCCGAGACGCAGTTCGACCCGTTCATCGCCTGCGCTGTCGCCGCGCAGCGAACGCGGCGAATCGAGCTCGGCACGGCGATCGCCGTCGCGTTCGCCCGCAACCCGATGAGCGTCGCGCTCACGGCAAACGACCTGCAGGCACTGTCGGGAGGGCGATTCGTGCTCGGCCTGGGCTCGCAGATCAGGCCCCACATCACCCGGCGCTACTCGATGGCGTGGTCGCATCCGGCGGAGCGGATGCGCGAGTTCGTGCTGGCGGTGCGTGCCATCTGGGAGGCCTGGGGCGCCGGCTCGCCGCTTGACTTCCGCGGCGACTTCTACGCGCACACGCTGATGACGCCGTTCTTCGACCCGGGCCCCAACCCGTACGGCAACCCGAGGATCCTGCTCGCCGCGGTCGGACCGCTGATGACACAGGCAGCCGGCGAGGTCGCCGACGGCTTGCTCTGCCATCCCTTCTCGACCGAGCGCTATCTGCGCGAGGTGACGGTCCCGGCGCTTGCGCGCGGGCGCGCCAAGGTGGGCCGGACGCTCGAGGACTTCGAGCTCAGCGCCGCCGCGATGATCGTCGCGGCGGACTCGCAGGCGGAGATCGCCGCGGGCACGCGGGCCGTCAGGGAGCAGATCGCCTTCTACGGTTCGACCCCCGCCTACCGGCCGGTGCTCGAACTGCACGGCTGGGACCGGCTGCACGAGGAACTGGGCGCGCGCAGCAAGCGCGGCGAATGGGAGTCGCTGCACGAGCTGATCGACGACGAGGTGCTGAACACCTTCGCGATCATCGGCTCGCCGGAACACGCCGTCGCCGAGATCCGCCGCCGCTATGGCGACGTTGTCACACGAATCACGATCGCCGCCCCGGCGGACGATGACGACGCCGCGCGGCACAGGCGCCTGCTCGAGGAGCTGCGGGCCGCGTGAGCCGGCGCTTGCGCTACGCGCGCGCTCTGCGGTAGCGCAGGCCGTCGAGCGCGACTTCGAGGATGTGGTCGATCTCCTCCGGGGCCGTGGCCGGGATCTTCGCGATCCCGCCGACCATCTGGATGATCTCCCGCAGGTCGGTGTCGCGGCGGACGACCTCGGCCCGCTGCGCACGCTCGAGCAGGGGCTCCCCGGCAGCGAACAGGACGCTGCGGCAACCCTGGAAGACGGTCGCGTCGCGGTCGACGTAATTCAATAGCTCCTGGGCGAGCGCCTGCTTGGTGGCCATGTAGCCGACGAAGCGGTGAAGCCAGGCGACCAGGGCATCCCACGGCTCGAGCTCGGCGAACTCGGCTGCCGACTGGCAGAGCGCGTCGACCTCGTCGACATACACCGCCTCGAGCAGGGTCTGGCGATTGGGGAAGTGGCGGTAGAGCGTGCCGATCCCGACCTGCGCGCGTCGCGCGATCTCCTCCAGCGACGCCGAGGTCCCGTCCTGCGCGAAGGCCTCGCGCGCGGCCGCGACCAGCTTCTCGTAGTTGCGCAACGCGTCGGCCCGCTTCGGGCGCAGGGCGGCAAAAGCGGGGACTGCGACCGCGGCCGTGACTTTGGCCGTGGCTGTATCTGTGGCCGTGGCCGTGGCCGTAGCTGGGGCTGGGGCGGCGCCCTGGGCTGGGACTGTCTCGGTGGTGCTCATGGCTCTTTGCGCAGATCTCTTGACAAAACGGAGTATGCCTCCGTATAGTACCGGAGGAATCCTCCACTTAGTACTGGAGGGTCACTCCACTTTAGCACCGGCACAAGCAAGCCTCAACAGTTGGGAATTAGCCAGATGAACGTACCCGCCCTCCCCCTCTCGCTCACGGCCCCCTCGGCCGACCGGCGCCGCTGGTTCGCCCTCGTCGTCGTCTGCATGGCACAGCTGATGATCGTGCTCGACACCACGATCGTCAACGTCGCGCTGCCCTTGATCCAGCGCGACCTGCACTTCACCCAGGGGAACCTGACCTGGGTCATCAACGCGTTCCTGATCGCCTTCGGCAGCTTCCTGCTGCTCGCCGGGCGACTCGGCGACCTGATCGGCCGCAAACGCGTCTTCCTCACCGGCGTCGTCGTCTTCACCGTCGCGTCCGTGCTGTGCGGCATCGCGCCGAGCGAGGGACTCCTGATCGGCGCCCGCTTCGTGCAGGGCATCGGCGCCGCGCTGTCGTCCTCGGTGATCCTCGCGATCATCGTGACCGAGTTCTCGGCCGCCGCCGACCGCGCCAAGGCGATGAGCTCCTATGTCTTCGTCGCCGTCGCCGGCGGCTCACTCGGCCTGCTGGCCGGGGGCGCGCTGACGCAGGCGCTCAGCTGGCACTGGATCTTCTTCGTCAACCTGCCGATCGGCGTGGCCACCTTCGTGGCGGGCCGGACCCTGATCCCCGACGACCGCGGCGCCGGACTCGCCGGCGGCGTCGACTGGCTCGGCTCGCTGCTCGTGACCGTCTCGCTGATGACCGCGGTCTACGCGATCGTCCAGGCAACCAGCCACGGCTGGGGCTCCATCCAGGTGCTCGGCTTCGGCGCCGTCGCGGCCGCCCTGATGGCGGCGTTCCTGACGGTTGAGGCTCGCATCTCGAACCCGATCATGCCGCTTCGGATCCTGCGCCTGCGCGGGCTGGTCGGGTCGAGCGCGGTTCGAGCATTCCTCGTCACCGGGATGTACTCGACCTTCTTCCTCGGCACGCTCTACCTCGAGCATGTCCTGCACTACAGCGCGCTGCCGACCGGCTTCGCGTTCCTCCCCTTCACCGTGACCGTCGGCATGCTCTCACTCGGCGTGACCGCCCGGCTGATTGCCCGCTTTGGTGCCCTGCGCGTCCTGCTCGCCGGACTGACGACGATGGTCGTCGGCCTCGGACTGCTGACGACGACGGGGCTCCACACGGCCTTCTTCCCGACGATCTTCATCGCCTTCTTCACGCTCGGGCTGGGCGCCGGCACCTCGTTCACTCCGCTTCTGACAATCGCGATGGCCGACGTGCCGCCGCATGACGCGGGCCTCGGATCGGGCATCGTCAACCTCTCTCAGCAGGTCGGCGGGGCGCTCGGCCTCGCCGTGCTGGGCACGGTCGCAACCAACCACTCAAAGGCGCTCGAGGCGCACGGGCAGTCGGTCGCCAGTTCGCTGCTGAGCGGCTACCACCTCGCCTTCACGGTGGGCGCCGGATCGGTTGCGGTGGGCATCATCACGACGCTCGTGATCCTTCGCCCGCACGCTCGCCGGGCAGCAGCTGCGCAGACCGCCGCTGCCACCCCGCCGCTGCGCCTGCGCGACAGCGAGCTCGAGCCGGCGCTCGAGCGCCGCGCCGCTTAGCCCGCTCGCGGGCCTGCGAACAGCGGACCGCGGAAGCCCCTGCCGGCGCTCGCCGGCAGGGCTTCCGCCCTTAAACGTCCAGCTCGAACAGGACGCCGCCGATCTCGACGTCGTCGCCCGCCCTGTAGCCGGCCTGCTCGAGCGAGCGGATCACGCCGATCTGGCGCAGCCGCGACTCGACGTGGGCCATCGCCTCGTCGTTGTCGAGATCGTGGCGGGCGAGCAGCCGGTCGATGCCGTCGCCGAGCACCCGGTAGACGCCTTCGTCGGTACGCTCGACCCAGAATCCGCGCCCCCGCGCCGGGCGGAAGGTCAGATGCTCGGCCAGCTCGGCAGGGGCGTCGTCCAGCTGCACGGGCCCCTCCGACGGTACGCGCGCGAGCAGCTCACCCGCCAGCTCCTCGAGCCCCTCGCGCGTCGCACTCG
>JBEKSK010000219.1:0-5183 GCA_049517155.1 Solirubrobacteraceae bacterium | reverse complement strand
GCTCGAGGATCTTCTCGCGCGCGGGCTCGTCGCCCTCGAGCGCCTTGAGCGCCGAACCGGTGATGAAGGGGATGTCGTCGCCCTGGAAGTCATAGAGCGAGAGCAGCTCGCGCACCTCGACCTCGACCAGCTCGAGCAGCTCCTCGTCGTCGACCATGTCGGCCTTGTTGAGGAACACGACGATGTAGGGCACGCCGACCTGGCGCGCCAGCAGGATGTGCTCACGGGTCTGCGGCATCGGGCCGTCAGCGGCCGAGACGACGAGGATCGCTCCGTCCATCTGCGCCGCGCCCGTGATCATGTTCTTGACGTAGTCCGCGTGGCCCGGACAGTCCACGTGGGCGTAATGGCGGTTCTCCGTCTGGTACTCGACGTGCGAGGTGGCGATCGTGATGCCGCGCTCGCGCTCCTCAGGAGCGTTGTCGATCTCTTCGAAGCTCTTGGCCTCGCCGCCCATCTTCTCCGCCAGGACGTTTGTGATGGCAGCGGTCAGCGTCGTCTTGCCGTGGTCGATGTGACCAATCGTGCCGACGTTGACATGCGGCTTGTCGCGCTCGAACTTCGCCTTACCCACTTGTGTTGCTCCTGTGATCGACGTTTTGGCGTCCGCCGCGAAGGCGAACCCGGGAATACTCTCAGAAACACCGCACCTTGCGCGGTGCGGCTACCGCTAGGCCGCCTTTGACTCGCCTCCGCGGCTCTCGACGACCTTCTCCGCGATGTTGGGCGGAACTTCCTCGTAGGCCTCGAACTGCATCGTGTAATTCGCGCGCCCCTGCGTGTTGGACCGCAGGTCGGTGGCGTAGCCGAACATCTCCGAAAGGGGCACGCGCGCGGTCACCGTCAGCGCGTTGCCGCGCCGCTCCTGGCCCTCGATCCGGCCGCGCCGGCGCGAGAGGTCGCCGATCACCTCGCCGAGGAAATCCTCGGGCGTGACGACCTCGACGGCGAAGATCGGCTCAAGCAGCACGGGCTTGGCGCGCCGTGCGGCCTCCTTGAAGGCGAGCGAGCCCGCGACCTTGAAGGCGATCTCGGAGGAATCGGTGTCGTGATACTTGCCGTCGACGAGGGTGACGCGGATGTCGACCATCGGGTAGCCGGCCTTGACACCGTTCGCCAGCGCCTCCTCGCAGCCCTTCTCGACCGCCGGGATGAACTCGCTTGGCACCGAGCCGCCCTTGATCTTGTTGACGAAGTCGAAGCCCTCGCCCGGCGCCGGCTCGAGGTCGATGTAGACCACGCCGTACTGCCCGGAGCCGCCGGTCTGGCGGATGAACTTGCCCTCGACGTGGCGGGCCTCGCCGCGCACCGTCTCGCGATAGGAGACCTGCGGGCGCCCGACGTTGGCCTCGACGTGGTACTCGCGCTTCATCCGGTCCACCAGCACCTCGAGGTGCAGCTCGCCCATCCCGGAGATCTCGGTCTGGCCGGTCTCCTCGTTGGTCTGCACGCGGAAGGTCGGATCCTCCTCGGCCAGCCGGCCGAGCGCGACCGACATCTTCTGCTGGTCGATCTTCGTCTTCGGCTCGACGGCGACCTTGATCACCGGTTCCGGGAAGACGATCTGCTCGAGCTTGATCGGCGCGTCGGGAGCCGCCAGCGTGTCGCCGGTAGTGACCTGCTTGATCCCGACGGCGGCCGCGATGTCGCCGGCGTAGACCTCGCTGACCTCGGCGCGGTCGTTGGCGTGCATCATCAGGATGCGGCCGATCCGCTCGGTCTTGCCGGTCGAGACGTTGAGCACCCGGGCGCCGGCCTCGAGCTTGCCCGAATAGACGCGGAAGTAGGTCAGCTTGCCGACGAACGGGTCGGCCATGATCTTGAACGCCAGCGCCGCGAACGGCTGTGACTCATCCGCCGAGCGGGTCGCGTCGCGTCCTTCGGGCTCGCCGCGCACCGGCTCGATGCCGTGCACCGGCGGCACGTCCAGCGGCGATGGCAGATAGTCGACGACGGCGTCAAGCAGCGGCTGCACGCCCTTGTTCTTGAACGACGATCCGCAGAGCACCGGGGTGAAGGCGATCGCCAGCGTCGCCTTGCGAATCGCGGCCTTCAGCAGCGCCTCGGGAATCTCGGCCTCCTCGAGGATCAGCTCGACCAGCTCGTCGTCGAAGTGGGAGACCTCCTCGAGCAGGTGCTCGCGCGCGGTCGCGGCGGCGGCGGCGAGCTCGGCCGGGATCTCGCGCTCCTCCTGCTCGGTGCCGAGATCGTCGAGGTAGTAGATCCCGCGCATGCGGACGAGGTCGATGACGCCGGCGAAGTCGCCCTCGGCTCCGATCGGCAGCTGGATCGGGACGGGATGCGCGCCGAGGCGGTCGATCATCGTCTGCACGCCGCGCTCGAAGTCGGCGCCGATGCGGTCCATCTTGTTGATGTAGGCGATCCGCGGAACCGAGTACTTGTCGGCCTGGCGCCAGACCGTCTCCGACTGCGGCTCAACGCCGGCGACCGAGTCAAACAGCGCGATCGCGCCGTCGAGCACGCGCAGTGAGCGCTCGACCTCGACCGTGAAGTCGACGTGCCCGGGGGTGTCGATGATGTTGATCCGGTGATCGTTCCAGTGGCAGGTCGTGGCTGCCGAGGTGATCGTGATCCCGCGCTCCTGCTCCTGCTCCATCCAGTCCATCGTCGCCGCGCCCTCGTGCACCTCGCCGATCTTGTAGGTGCGGCCCGTGTAGTAGAGGATCCGCTCCGTCGTCGTCGTCTTGCCGGCGTCGATGTGCGCCATGATCCCGATGTTGCGGGTCTTCTCGAGTGGGAATTCTCTTGGCATGGTGGTGTGGTGGTCGCCTCAGACGGACTTGTGAGCGCCGGCGCCGGGCCGGGAGCGGGCAAAAAAATAGGGCCGGTGGGCCCACGCAGAGTCCTGCTGAAGCCCCGGTCTGCGTCGTTATGTGGTCGCGGTCTCCATGTTCATGATCCTGCGCATGGCGGAATGCTCGCACGCCAAGGTGGTCGCGCTCACCGCCTGGCGATCATAGCAGAGGCCAGGCCCAGCGCCCGGGCCTGCAAGCGCCGCGCCGGCGCCTACCAGCGGTAGTGCGCGAACGCCTTGTTGGCCTGCGCCATGCGGAAGATGTCGTCCTTGCGCTTGTAGGCGCCGCCCTGCTGTGACTGGGCGTCGAGCAACTCGCCCGCGAGCCGCGCGGACATCTGCTTCTCGCGCCGGCTGCGCGCAAACTCGACCAGCCAGCGCACCGCGAGCGTGCGGGCGCGACGGGTGGGGACCTCGACGGGCACCTGGTAGGTGGCGCCGCCGACGCGGCGCGACTTGACCTCGAGCGCCGGCGTGAGGACCTTGATCGACTCCTCGAGCGCCTCGACCGGATCCTTGCCGGTCTTCTCGGCGAGGATCGCCAGCGCGTCGTAGACGATCCGCTCGGCGGTCGACTTCTTGCCGTCGAGCATCACCTTGTTGACGACCTGCTGGACGAGCCGCGAGCGATGGACGGGGTCCGGCTCGAGCGGGCGGATCTGGGCGGCGGCGCGGCGGGGCATCAGGCGCCGGTCATGGCTTCTTGACGCCGTACTGCGAGCGCGCCTTCTTGCGGTCGCTGACGCCGGCGGCGTCGAGGGCGCCGCGAACGACCTTGTAGCGCACACCAGGGAGGTCCTTGACGCGGCCGCCGCGGACGAGCACGACGGAGTGCTCCTGCAGGTTGTGTCCCTCGCCGGGGATGTAGGCCGTGACCTCGATCGAGCCGGTGATTCGAACGCGCGCCACCTTGCGCAGCGCCGAGTTCGGCTTCTTCGGCGTCGTCGTGTACACGCGGGTGCAGACGCCGCGCCGCTGCGGGGCGGCGACCTTGCGCTTGCGGCCCTTGCCGGACTTCAGGCCTGGGGTCGCGAGCTTCTTCTTCGGCGGCTTGCGTCCGATCCGGACGAGCTGGGAGGTTGTCGGCATGCGGCGTGGGATGCTACCAGAGGCGCCGTGCTCGCCCGGCGCGCCACGACATCTAGGCGGTGGCGGCGGCGCCCGCGCCGGCCGCGTGACGAGCGCCGAGCGACGGCATCAGCGCCGCCGCGAGCATGATCGCGACCAGCCCGAGGCTCTGCGCGACGATGCCCAGCGCCCCGCCCGGCATCGGATCGCCGAACACGAGGATCCCGCCGGCGATCGCGGAGATGTTCGCCGTGGCGCTGGTGATCGCGATCACCGGTACGGCGTCGCCGTCCTGAAAGGATTTCGCCGAGGCGAAGAACGCGACGACCGAGGCCAGCAGCGTCACCGCCAGCCAGGGGCTCGCGATCGCGAGCACGCCGTGCGCACCGACGATTCCGGTCAGCGCCTTGATCGAGACGTCGGAGACGCCGAACAGGATGCCGCTCGCGGCGCCGAGCATCGTGCCGTGGTGCTCGACCGGCGCGCCGGCTCGCGGACCGACGATCAGCAGCGCCCCGACCGCGCACAGCCCGGCTTCGAAGGCGATCATCGCCGCCGGCGAGAAGGTTGAATGCGCGCCGTGCACGCTTGGCACGGTGAGCGCGAAGGCGACCAGGCCGCTCGCGGTCAGCGCGAGCCCGAGCCATTGTCGCCGCCCGACCGGGAAGCCGAACACGCGGTCGGCCATCACGCCGATCAGCACGATGCCGCCGGCCAGCACGACCTGCACGACGCTCAGCGGCGCGAGCGCCATCGCGGCGACGTGCAGCACCCATGCGACGACGGCGATGCCCATCCCGATCGCGAACCAGCGCACTCCAAACAGCGCGCGGCCGGAGCGCAGCGGGTGGCTCGCGCGGACCGCCGGTGCACGGCGGGCGCCGCGCTGCTTGGCGAAGAATGCGACGTTGGTGACGATCGCGCAGGCGAGCGCGAACACGATTCCGAGTTGAATGGTCAAGCCTCCATGAAAGTGATGCGGGCGCTTCCCTTGCGCCTCAGTTCCCTATCGGCCGGCCATCGCCTGCGCTTGACTTGAAGCTCGCAGGAGGCGGGTATCGTCCCGGGATGCACCACCACCCTATCGCAGCGGTGACCGCCGTCGCGCTGGTGGCCCTCGCGGGCGCAGCGGACGCCGCGCCGGCCAGCTGCGTCCCATCAGGGTTTAGGACGCTGCGCGCCTCCGGCGCTGCGCGGATGTATTCGCGTGCCGGTGAGCTCTACGCCTGCTTGGGCGCACGCCGGACACCGCTGGGCTCGCTGCGCGGCACCGCCACGTTCCCGGCGCGCCGGGTGGCGC
>JBEKSK010000218.1:0-5248 GCA_049517155.1 Solirubrobacteraceae bacterium | reverse complement strand
CGTCGCGACGAACGCCACGACGATCACCCCGGGCCACGACAAGACCTTCACGACCGCCAAGATCCCGCTCTCGCTGGCGATCACGGCGGCACCCAACCCGGTCACATTCGGCGACCCCGTCACGATCGAGGGGACGCTGTCGGGCACCGGCAACGCCGGCACCGTCGTGCAGTTGCAGCAGAGCCAGTTCCCCTACACGGCGGGCTTCGCGGATGTCGGCAATGCCGAGCTGACGCTGTCCACGGGCACCTTCGTCTTCAACGTGCTCGGGCTCGCGCTGAACACCGAGTACCGCGTCGTCTCCGGCAATACCGTCTCGGCGACGGTGGCCGTCGCCAACGCGGTCAGCGTGGCGCTCAACGCCAAAGCGTCGGGCACGAAGAAGCGCCCGACGGTCCATTTCAGCGGCACGATCGCGCCGGCTGAGCCCTCCGCGCGGATCGCCTTCGAGCGGCTGATCGGCACGAGCTGGAAGGTCGTCGGCGGAACTGTCGCCGTGGCCGTCGTCAGCAACGGCACGGTTGGCTTCTCCTCGACGGTCCGTGTCTTCCACAGCGGCTTCTTCCGCGCGCTGGTGCTGCCCGTCGAGGGCGCGCACGTGTCCGGCTACAGCCAGACTGTGGTGATCAAGCTCAAGTGAGCATCGAGCCCGCAGCACCGGGGGCCGTCACGGCGGGCCCCGGTCTGCGGCGCCGGGCACCGGCGCGGCGCTCAGCCGCGTTGCGGGTCGAGCACTTCGCGCGCGATCACGATGCGCTGAATCTGGGCGGTGCCCTCGTAGAGCTGCATGATCTTCGCGTCGCGCATCAGCTTCTCGACGGGATAGTCCTTGATGAAGCCGTAGCCGCCGTAGACCTGCACCGCATCGGTGGCGACGCGCATCGCCGCGTCGGCGGCGAAGCGCTTGGCGTGAGAGGACAGCAGCGTGTTGCGCTGGCCCTGGTCGAGCAGCACCGCCGACTTCCAGGTCAAAAGGCGCGAGGCCTCGATGTCGGTCGCCATGTCGGCGATCATGAACTGGATCGCCTGGTGCATCGCGATCGGGACGCCGAAGGTGACGCGTTCACGCGAGTAGGAGACCGCGAACTCGAACGCCGCCCTCGCGATGCCGGTCGCCATCGCGGCCACGCCGGGCCGGGTCCGGTCGAGCGTCATCATCGCGATCTTGAAGCCTGCGTTCTCCTCGCCGATCAGGTGATCGAGCGGGATCTCGACGTCGGGGAAGGTGATCGTCGCGGTGTTCGAAGCCCGCTGCCCCATCTTGTCCTCGTGGCCGTCGACGATCACGCCGGCGTCGCGGGGAACGACGAAGCACGAGATCCCGCGGTGGCCGGCGTCGGGGTCGGTCTTGGCATAGACGGTGTAGTAGTTGGCGTAGCTGCCGTTGGTGATGAAGCATTTCGAGCCGCTTATCACCCAGCGGTCGCCCTTGCGGACGGCACGCGTCTTCATCGCCGCGACATCCGAGCCGGCCTCGGGCTCGGTCAGGCAGAACGAGGCGAGCAGCGGGGCCTCGGCGAGGCGGCCGAGGTATTCGCGCTTGAGCTCTTCCGAGCCCGCCACCAACAGGGGTGTGACGGCGAGGCCGTTGCACCCGACCGACGTCTGGATGCCCGAGCAGCCCCACGACATCTCCTCCTCGATCAGCGCGCCGTCGAGATAGCCGATGCCGGAGCCGCCGTAGAGCTCGGGGACGTGGGTATTCATCAGGCCGAGCTCCCACGCCTTCTTGATGATCGCCTCGGGGAAGGTGCCGTCGCGGTCGTACTCCCAGGCGACCGGGCGGATCTCCTTCTCGGCGAAGTCGTGGGCGAGCTCGCGGAGCGCGAGCTGCTCGTCGCTCAGCGTGAAGTCAACCATCGCTGCGCCCGCTCAGCTGCTGGTGTTGGCGCCCGCGCCAGAGAGCAGGCCGCCGAAGTTCTTGGCGCTGCCGTTGCTGCCGGTGAGGCCGGCGACGACAGCGGCGAGCGAGCCGAACTTGCTCTCCAGCGCGAACACGCCGTTGAGCAGCTTCGAGGACGGCTGCGCGTTGGCCGGCGCCGTGACCGTCTGGCTCTGGCCGAGGGCGGTCAGGGTCGCGTCGAGCGTGAGCGAGCCGCCGGTCAGCCCGTCGAGCACCCCGGCGGCGATCGCGGGCACCGTGAAGGCGATGTCCAGATCAAACTCGCGCACGATGTGATCGGCGACGCCTGTGTAGACATCGACCTGCGCCTTGGTGATCGCCGACTGCAGCAGCGCCAGCACGCTGGTCGAGGTGCTCGGGCCGCTCGCGCCGCTCGCGCCGGTGGCGCCGCCGATCATCGCCGCGACGTCGTTCAGCACGTTGGCGATGTTGATCTGGGCCTGCAGGTGCTCGGTCACGACGCCGCCGACGGTCTTCTCACCGACGTCGCGCGGATCGCTCAGCCACGACGCCGGGTCGATGCCGAGCCCGCCGAGCAGACCGCTCGCGCCGGTGGCGCCCGTGGCACCGGTCGCCCCCGCCGTGATCTTGGCGGGCAGCTTGTAGAACGTGCCGGCCAGCTCCACGTAGGTGTCCTTGCCGACCTTGTCGAGCGCGAGGTCCGCGCTCGAGGAGCCAGCCGAGACGGTCGCCACGAGATCGGTGTCCAGCTCGCCGCGGGTGCGCTGGAACGGGCCGGACACACTCAGCGCGATCGGCTTGCCGTCCAGCTGCTTGACGCCGTCGAGGCTGAGGTCGACCGTGAGCGCCAGCTGACCGGAGTCCAGCGCGTCGCTGGCGGAAAAGGATTGCGAGACCAGCTTCGCCGGAGACACTTTCGCGGCGGCGGTCTTGTTGGCGTGAGCACCGCCACCGCAGGCGGCGACGGCAAGCGCGGCGGCAATCGCGAGGGGAATCGCTGCGAGCCGTCGAAAGTGCCGAGCGGATGCGCTACCGACGCGACTCATGACCATGCAGGCTAGCACGCGCCTTTCACGGCGGCTGGGGCTTCTCGGCGCGCTCGCGCTGCTCATCGGCGGCGCCGGAGGGGGCGTCGTGGCCGCCGCCGCGAACCCGGCGGGTGCCGGCCGGCGGCCGTACTCGCCGCTCGAGCTGGTGCTCGATCACGGCCGCGTGCGCGCGCGCAGCCCGCTCGCCGCGGCGGCGTCCGCATCGGCCCCGGCGCCGGCGGCGGCGCCGCAGGCCGGCGCAGCCGCGAAGGCAGGGCTGACCTTCCCGCAGGCGCTTGCCGCGCTCGCCGCCAAGCGCGAGCTGTCCGGCACACTCGCCGCCGCCGACCGTGCCGGCTGGATCGCAGCGCGGATCTCCTACAAGCAGCTGAGCGGCACGCGGAGAACCGAGCTCGGCGCCGTGCTCGACACGCTGACGGCGATCGCGCACGCCGGCGAGCTGACGCCGTCGCGGCTGCCCGAGCTGGTGCTGACGCTGGCTCGCAACCGCCAGTGGTGGAGCAGCGGGCCGCTGCTCAGCTACGGCCAGCGCGTCGGCTTTCCGTCAAGCGGGCTTGTCTGGGAGTACTACCCCGGCCAGGGAATCCAGATCCAGTGGCTGGGTAGCTTCGGCGCCGCCAACGGCCTCTACGACACCCACAACTACAACGCGCTCGCCGCCCTGCTTGACCAGGCCGTCAGCCTCGCCGCGGTGCGCGGCGAGGGAATCGCCTGGGAGTACGACTTCTCCTTCGACGGCGGCGCGCCCCCTTGGGTCTCGGCGATCACCGAGGGCACCGCGGTGGAGGCGCTCGCCGCCGCCGGCAAGGCGCTCGAGCTGCCCGCCTATCTCACCTACGCCCACCAGGCGCTCGGCATCTTCACACTCCAGCCGCCGGTCGGCGTCCGCTCGCCGACGCGGGCCGGCGCGCGCTACCTGATCTACAGCTTCGCGCCGGACGAGTATGTGATCAACGCCTTCATCCAATCGCTGGTCGGGCTGTTCGACCTCGCGAGCACCGGCGACACGCTCGCCACCTCGCTGTTTCGCGAGGGCCTTGCCCAGGCGCGGATCGACGTCCCGAAGTACAACACCGGCTTCTGGTCGCTCTATGACCAGTACTCCGAATCCACGCTCAGCTACCACGAGCTGCTGACCGGGTTTCTCGTCAACCTCTGCAGCCAGACGCACGAGACCACGCCGGCAGCGCTGTCGATCCTCGGCCTGACGCCCCCGCCGACGGGCGCGACGGGGACGACGGGCCCCACTGGTTCGACCGGCTCAACCGGCGCCACGGGCGCCAGCGGAACGAGCACGACCGGAGGCACGACGTTCGGCGGCTCGACCGGCTCGACCGGGACGACAGGCCCGACCGGGCCGACCGGACCGACCGGACCGACCGGCCCGGTCAATCCCAACAACGTCTTCTGCACCGTCGCCGCCAGCTTCAAGGCCGACCTCAAGCAGCCGCCGGTGATCACGCTGGGCCATCTGACGAGCACGCACGCCACCATCGTCGCGCACGTGCCGATGAAGCTGTCGAAGATCTCCGCCGTGACCTTCGCCGTCTCCTACGCCAGCCATGTCGTGTCCCAAACCACGCTCGAGCTCGGCCACGGCAGCCACTCCCTGACCTGGCGACCGCCGCACGCCGGCACCTGGACGGTCACGCTTGCGGCGACCGACCTCGCCGGCAACCGCGCCCAGGCCACGACCACGGTGAAGATCCTCGCAGCGCCCGCCCACAGGCATAAGCCGGCGGGCTGAGCCGCGCGTACAATCGAGAGGTGCCCACGCGGACGTGGATCCTCACCGGCTCGCCGGAGAACCTCGCCGCCACGCGCGCGCACGACTTCGGCGTGATCGGCCTCAAGGAGCGCCGCCGCCGCCAGGCGCTCGAGATCGAAGCCGGCGACCGGGTCGTCTTCTACGTCACGCGCGTCATGGCCTTCGCGGCGAGCGCCCGCATCACCGGCTCACTCTACGAGGACCGCACGCCAATCTGGCCCGGGAAGCCCGGCAATCCCGACCCCTACCCGTGGCGCTTCGAGGCCGAGCCCGAGTGGGTCCTCGACGAGCCGGCCTGGATACCCGCGCTCACCCTCGCCGACCAGCTCGAGCACATCCGCAAGTGGCCGCGCGAGCATTGGAGGCTCGCCTTTCAGGGCCAGCTGCGCCAGATCGGCGATGCCGACTCGCGATTGCTCTGTGACCGGCTGGCCGCCGCGACGGCTGTCACGGCGGCCTGATGGCCGCGTCCGGCGAGCGCGCGCCGCGATCGGCGCCGGGTCCGGTCATCCGGGTTTTCCGGGCCGGGCGTGCGCTTTCGCGCGAGCAGCGCCTGACCGCGCTCGC
>JBEKSK010000217.1:0-5248 GCA_049517155.1 Solirubrobacteraceae bacterium | reverse complement strand
CGCAGCGGCCGCGCGCGCCCTCGGCGACGGTGCGGACGTGCCGGCAACCGGCCCGAGCTTCCGCGACGCGACACGCGTCGCCGGGGCGAACGCGGCGATCTGGCCAGACATCTACCTCTCCAACGGCGACGCGCTGGTGGCGCTGATCGACGAGACCCAGGCGCGCCTGGCGCAGGTGCGAACGGCGCTGGCGGCCGGTGACCGCCGAGCGATCGAGCGCTGGAACGAGGGGGCGCGCATCGATCGCGACGCGCTGCTCGGCGCCGGGCTCGCCGGCGGGTCGGTGCACGAGTTGCGTGCCGCAGTGACGGACCATCCGGGCGTCGTCGCCGAGATCGCCCTGGCACTCGGTCGCGCCCAGATCAGCATCGTCGACATGGCGCTGTCGCCCTCGCGCGACGGCGGCCAGGGCGTCGTCGCGCTGTGGATTCGCGGCGAGGATCAAACGCGGCGCGCGATCGAGCTGATCGAAGCGCTGGCGATTCCCGTCGCGCGGGCCTGAGGAAGGACGCGCGGCGGTGGAGGTGACGAGGATCAAGCCGCTGCGCGGGCCCCCGGACGTGACGCTTCGCCCGCCGGGCTCCAAGAGCATCACGAACCGCGCCCTGCTGTCCGCCTCGCTCGCCGACGGCACGAGCACGCTGAGTGGCGCGCTCTTCGCCCAGGACACCCAGGCGATGATGGATGCCGTCGTCGCGCTCGGGGCGGGCCTGCGCACCGACCGCGGAGCCGGGACCGTCGCGGTGCGCGGAACGGGCGCGCGGCGCCCGACGGAGCCCGTGCGGATCGACGCGCACCAGTCGGGGACGACCTCGCGCTTCATCCTCGCGGCGGCCGCGCTCGGCACGGCGCGGGTGATCGTCGACGGCGCACCGCAGTTGCGTTCGCGGCCGCTGCGCCCGCTGCTGGCCGCGCTTGAGGCGCTCGGCGTTAGGGTCGAGGCGCTCGAGCAGCCGGGCTGCCTGCCGGTCGCGGTGCGCGGACCCGCGCGCGGCGGCGATGTGCGCGTCGAGGGGCACATCTCGAGTCAGTTCCTCTCCGGCCTGCTGATGGCCGGGCCGCTGATGGGCTCCGGCCTGCGGGTGGAGCTCAGCTCGCCGCTTGTATCCGCGCCCTACGTGACGATGACGCTCGCGGTGATGGAGGCGTTCGGGGTCGGCGCCGACGGGCTTGCCGTGGCGCCCGGCGGCTACGTCGCGACCGAGCTGGCGATCGAGCCCGACGCCAGTGCCGCGGCGTACTTCTTCGCGGCGGCGGCGATCAGCGGCGGGCGCGTCACGATCGAGGGACTGGGCACCGGGTCGATCCAGGGGGACGTGGCATTCGTCGACGTCCTCGAGCGCATGGGCGCACGCGTGGAGCGGGCGGCTGGGCGGATAACGGTCTGCGGCACCGGCACGCTGCACGGCGTCGAGGTCGACATGGCCGACATCTCCGACACCGCGCAGACGCTCGCGGCCGTCGCCGTATTCGCCGACTCGCCGACCAAGCTCACCGGCATCGGCTTCATCCGCGCCAAGGAGAGCGACCGTATCGGGGCGCTCGCCACCGAGCTGCGGCGGGCCGGCATCGAGGTGGCGACCGATGATGACGGCTTCACGGTGACGCCGGGGACGGTCCGGCCGGCGCGCTTTCGCACCTACGACGACCATCGCATGGCGATGAGCCTGGCGCTGCTCGGCCTGCGCGCCTCCGGCGTCGAGATCGAGGATCCGGGCTGCGTCGCCAAGACCTACCCCGACTTCTTCGCCGATCTCGCAACGCTGCACTGACGCGCGCGCCCGGCGGCGGCGGCGGCGTCGCGCGTGAAGGGCGCCGCCGGGGCGGGCGCTGCCGCGGCTATCGTGAGGCGATGATCGTGGCGATCGACGGGCCCGCCGGGGCCGGCAAGTCGACGGTGGCGCGCGCGCTGGCCGCGGCGCTCGGCTTCGGTTACCTCGACAGCGGCGCGCTGTACCGCTGCGTCGCGCTCGCGAGCCTGCGGGCACCCGAGATCAGCCCGGCCGAGCATGCCGCCTCGCTCGATGTATCGCTCGGCGAGCGGGTCCTGCTCGACGGCCGTGATGTCACGCAAGCGATCCGCAGCCCGGCCGTCTCGGCGCGGGCGTCGGTCGTCGCCGCCGACCAGGCCGTCCGCCTCGCACTCCTCGCGCGCCAGCGTGAGCTGCTGGCGAACGGGGATTGGGTCGCCGAGGGACGCGACATCGGCACCGTCGTCGCGCCCGCCGCCGAGCTGAAGATCTTCCTTGAGGCGAGCCCGCAGGAGCGCGCGGCGCGGCGTGCTCGCGAGCTCGGCGGCGATCCGTCGCAGGTGGCGCAGGAGATGGCGGTGCGAGACGCCCGCGACCGCGAGCGCGACCACTCGCCGCTGCAGGCGGCGCCCGACGCCGTCGTGCTGGATACCAGCGGTCTCGACGTCGCCGCGGTCACCGCGCGCGCCGTCGAGCTGGTGGCGCGCGCCCACACGAGCGGCGGGGGCTGAGCGCCGGGCGGGCGGCCGGCGCTCCACGGAGCGCCGGGCGGGCGGGCGCGCGGGCGGGTGCTGGCTATGCTGGTTGGGTGACCCACGAGCCGATCGCCCAGGCGCCCCATCGCGTGCCGACTCGCCAGCGGGCCGGGCGAGCTGCGCGCCCGGGGCGCTGAGCGATGGCTGACCTCGAACGGGTCGTGAAGGTCGCGGTCGTCGGCTACCCGAACGTCGGCAAATCCTCGCTGGTCAACCGCCTGACGGGCACGCGCGAGGCGATCGTGCACGAGCGCCCCGGGATCACGCGGGACCGCAAGGAGCTCGAGTGCGAGTGGAACGGCCGCATCTTCACGCTGATCGACACGGGCGGCGTCGACTTCGCCGATGAGGATCCGCTGTCGGGCTCGATTCGCGACCAGGCGCGGGCGGGGCTCGCCGACGCCGATCTGGCATTGCTCGTGGTCGACGCCCGGGCCGGCGCGCGACCCGGGGAGCACGAGATCGCCGACCTGTTGCGGCGCGGACGCACGCCGGTGCTGGTGGCCGCGAACAAGTGCGACACCGTCGCGGACATCCCGCTGGCCGCCGAGTTCCATGCGCTCGGACTCGGGGAGCCGGTTGCCGTGTCGGCGGCGCAGGGACTTGGCACCGGCGATCTGCTCGACCGTCTGGTGGAGATGCTGCCGGCCGTCTCGCAGCGCCCGGCGCCGGCGGCGGACACCGTTCGCCTCGCGGTGATCGGCCGGCCGAACGTGGGCAAGTCGTCGCTCGTCAACCGCTTCGTCGGGGAGCAGCGCGTGATCGTCGCCGAGCAGGCCGGAACCACGCGCGACGCGATCGACCTGCCGCTGCTCGTCGACGGGCGCAGCGTGGTGATCGTCGACACCGCCGGCATGCGCCGGCAATCGAAGGTCAGCGAGTCGGTCGAGTACTACACGACGCTGCGCTCGCAGCGGGCCGCCGAGCGCGCGGACGTCGCGATGGTGGTCTGTGACGCCGGCGACGGCGTCACGGCGCAGGATCTGCGGGTCGCCGACCTGGCGATGCGCAGCGGCTGCGCGACGCTGGTCGTGCTGAACAAATGGGATGCCCAGTCACCGACGCTCGATCTCGAGTACGAGCGGGCGCGGGTCGCCGAGAAGCTTCGCCAGCGTCCGCGCGTGCTGACGGCGTCGGCTGTGACCGGGCGCAACGTGTCGCGGCTGCTCGTCGAGGCGATCACGCTCGGGGATCGCCGCGCGGGGCGGATCCCCACGCCAGAGCTGAACCGGTTCCTCGGTGAGACCGTTCAGACGCGCCAGCCGCCGGCCAAGCAGGGCCATCGCCTGAAGCTGATCTACATGGCGCAGATCGGCACGAGCCCGCCGCGCTTTGCGATCCAGGTCAACTCCCGCACGCGCGTGACGCGCGACTACGCCTACTTCCTCGAGAACCAGATGCGCGAGCGCTACGCGCTCGACGGCGTGCCGCTGATCATCGACTTCGTCGAGCGTGGGTCACGCGCCGAAAACACGCGCCCGCGAGGCTCGAGGCGCCCGGCGCCCGTGCTCTCCGCGGTTCCCGGCGACGACGAAGACGACCGCCCGTCGCTCTAGTCTGCGACGGTGGCCTCGATCGCTCAGGTCGAGCCGCTCACGAGCGCGCGCGCGCTGCGTGGGCCGTTCGACTACGCCCTGCCGGAAGAGATGCGCGCGCGCGTCGGCGTCGGCTCGATGCTGGTCGTGCCCTTCGGCCGACGCGAGCTGCTCGGCGTCGTCGTCGGCCTCAGCGAGGCGAGCTCGGTCGACCGTGAGCGGCTGCTCGCACCGCGCCGCACCGTCGAGGCGGACGTCCCGGCGGACCTGGTCGAGCTGGCCGGCTGGATCGCGCTGGAGTACTGCTCGACACCGGCCCGTGCACTCTCGCTGGTCCTGGCGCCGGGCGCCGGGGCCGGCGTGCACAGCCTGGCTCGCCTCGTCGCCGAGCTGACCGCCGCCGGACGCGCGGCACCGGCGGGCGGGGTGCGCCTGACGGCCGTGCAACGCGCGGTGCTCGAGCGACTCGCGCCGGCCGGCGCGACGCCGGCGTCAGCAACCGGCGCGGCGCACGGGACGCTGCGGCGCCTCGAGGCTCGCGGGCTGGTGCGCTTGAGCCGCCAGGCGCTGGCGCGAGCGCCCGAGCACGTGGCCGTGGGAGCTCGCCGAGAGGGCCGGCCGGCGCTCAACGCGGACCAGCGCGCGGCGCTCGAGTCGGTCTGCGACGCGGTTGGCGCGCGGCGCTTCGAGCAGCTGCTGCTGCACGGCGTAACAGGCTCCGGCAAGACCGAGGTCTATCTGCGCGCGGCCGAGGCGACGCTCGCTCAGGGACGGGGGGTGATCGTCCTGGTGCCGGAAATCGGGCTGACGCCCCAGACCGTTGGCAGATTCGTCGAGCGGTTCGGAGAGACCGTCGCGGTCGCCCATTCGCGGCTGGGCGCGGGGGAGCGCTACGACGAGTGGATGCGGCTGCGCCGCGGGGAGGCGCGGGTCTGCGTTGGCCCCCGCTCGGCGGTGTTCGCCCCGATCGAGAACCTCGGGCTGATCGTCGTGGACGAGGAGCACGACTCCTCCTACAAGCACGAGGGAGACCCGCGTTACGACGCGCGCAACGTCGCGGCGCGGCGGGCGCAGCAGGCCGCGGCGGTGCTGCTGGCCGGGAGCGCGACGCCGCGGCCCGAGAGCTACGCGCGGCTGGCGCGGCTCGCGCTGCCGGTGCGAGTCGATGGCGCCGCGATGCCGGCGGTCGAGGTGCTCGACATGTGCG
>JBEKSK010000216.1:0-5278 GCA_049517155.1 Solirubrobacteraceae bacterium | reverse complement strand
GGTCGCATGCGCCGGGTCGCGCGACCGTGGCGTTCGACCGCGATCTGCTCTACGCGCTCACCTTCGCGCTGTTCGCATCCGTGGGCGGCACCCGCGCCCGGATGACCTGGGCCATCCGCGCCGTCGCCCTGGTGATCGCCGCAGTCTCCGCGGTGGCGCTGCTCTCCCGCGTCGCCGCCGACGTGCTGCCGACGACGATCGACCCCGCGTCAAACGGTCGGCTTGCCTATCCGCTGACGTACTGGAACGCGATGGGCATCTTCTGCGCGATCGGGGCGGTGCTCTGCCTGCACCTCGCGGCAAGCGACGATCGGCTTCGGGTGCGGGTGCTCGCGGCCGCCGCGTTGCCGGTGATCGGCGCGACGCTGCTATTGACCTACTCGCGGGGCGGCCTGGCCGCAGCTGCGGTCGGCGTGGTCGCCTACTGCCTGCTCGCCAGGCCGCGCGGCCTGCTCTCCGCGTTGATCGCAACCGTTCCGGCCACGGCGATCGCGATGAAGGTCACCTACGACTCGCCGATGCTCTCGAGCGTCGACCCGGCGACGCCGCAAGCCATCCACCAGGGCCACCACGTCGCCCTGATCGTGATCGCGTGCGTCTTGCTCGCGGGCGGGCTTCGGGCACTGCTGCGCCTGCTTGACCGCCGCCTGGAGGGCCCGCGCTCGCCGATCGATCGCTACCGGCGCGGGCTGCGACGCACCGCGCTGGCCGGCCTCGCGGTCGCGGTGTTCGCCGCGATCGTGCTGGGCGCACCCGGCGCCATCAGTCATCGCTGGAACCAGTTCGTCAATCAGCAGACCGTGCCGACGACATCGATCCGCAACCGCCTCTCCTACGCCTCCAACAACGGCCGGATCGCGCTGTGGAACGTTGCACTCAGCGACTTCGACGCGCATCCGCTCGACGGCACGGGCGCCGACACCTACGAGGTCTACTACTACGAGAAGCGCCAGAACCAGGCGGTCGTGGTCAACGCCCACTCGCTCTATCTGGAAACACTCGGCGATCTCGGGATCGTCGGACTCGTCTGCGTGCTGCTGTTCGTGCTCGGCACGCTGGCGGGCCTCGCGCCGTGGCGACGCGGCCGCCGCGACCGGGCGCTGTATGCCGTGGTGTTCAGTGCCGGGCTGGCATGGGCGCTTCATGCCGGCGTCGACTGGGACTGGCAGATGCCCGCGGTGTCACTCTGGTTCGCCGCCCTGGGAGGGCTGGCGCTCGGGCGCCCGCTCGGGCGCGAGCCGGTCCGCGCCAGGGTCGCTCACGCTCGCGTCTTCGTTGCGGGCGCGCTGGTTGTCGCCGTCTCGGTGTTCCCGGCTCTCGTGCTCGCCTCGCAGGTGCGGCTCAACAGCGCCACCGCCGCCTACGCGACAGGCGACTGCGCAAAGGCGATCCGGCTCGCCCGGCGCTCGATCGACGTGCTCGACACGCGTGCCGGGCCATGGCAGCTCGTGGCGCTCTGCGACGTGCGCTCCGGCCAATACCGCGACGCGCTCGTCGCACTGCGAGCGGGCCTGGCGGTTGACCCCAACGACTGGGAGCTCGAGTCGGCGCTTGCCGCCGACAGGGCCGCCACTGGCATCGACGCTCGCTCGCAGGCAGCGCGCGCGCTGGCGCTCAACCCGCTCGACCAGGGCGTTCAGGGGCTTGCCCACGCGCTTGCCCGAGGCCCGTCCAAGCGCGCCCGCCAGGCCGGGCTGGCGTTCCTCTCCCAGCAATCCCTGATCGTGTCCGGCTGATGCGTGACCGCCGCGCAGAGACCTTCGACCGTCTCTACACAGAGCATGCCGCCGGCCTGCTCGGCTTCCTGACCTACCAGACAGGCGACGCCGCGCTGGCGGAGGACATCGTGGCCGACACCTTCGAGCGCGTGCTGACCTCACGCAGTGGCTGGCGCGGCCAGTCCGGCGAGAAGACCTGGCTCTACACGATCGCGATGAACCGCCTGCGCGACCTCGCGCGGCGCCGCGGTGCCGAGTCGCGTGCGCTGGAGCGCGTCGCCGCCGGCCAGACGGCGAGCGACGACCTCGGCGCCGTCGGCGACCGCGACCTGCTGGCGCGCGCCATGCAGACGCTGTCGGAGGAGGAGCGTGCGGTGGTGGCGCTTCGCTTCGGAGCCGACCTCAGCCTGAGCGAGATCGCCGACGTGCTGGAGGAGCGCCAGAGCACCGTGGAGGGCCGCCTCTACCGCGGTCTGCGGCGGCTGCGCGACTCGGCCTCCTAGGCCCCGGAAAAGAATTTGTCGCGGCCAGTCAAGAAACGGGCCGCTCGTGCGTCTAATGGTTGATGAGCCAGTACGACGATCAGCTTCCCGAGGACGTCCGCGACATCGCGGCGCGTCTCTCGGCGGCCCGCGCAACGCCGACTCCGCTTGAGCTCGACGCGCTGCGCCGCCGCGTCCACGGCCGGGCTGCGCGCAGCGCAGGCGCCGCGCCGCGCCGCGGCTACGCCCGCGCGATGCGCAGGAACATCGTCGCGGCGCTGCTGACCGGCGGTCTCGTGATGACCACGGGCGTCGGTGTCGTTCTGGCATCCGGAGCCAACACCGGCTCCATCTCGACCTCCCAGAACGAGAGCGCATCGAACTGCCAGTACCACAAGCCGTGGTCGAAGACCTACAGCGAGTGGCCGAAGAAGGGCGGAACGCTCACGGTCGATCTGGTCTGGGACGGCACCAAGCTGACCGGCAGCATCAAGTACACCGGCTCGGGTGGCTTCACCTACCAGTTTGCGGGCTCCGGTTCGCACTCGGTCAGCGGCAGCTCGACCTCCTTCACGGCACCCGGCGGCACGCCCAGCCTGAGCGTCACCGCCGGCGGCTCGACGTACGTCTTCCCGATCACCTATTAGCTAGCTGATCAGGCGTCGCTGCCCGGCAACGGGACGCAAGGGGAGTCCAGCGCGTTCGTCCGCTCACGCGGTGGGCGCCATCTACTCGCGGCCGTGCTCGCCGAAGATCTGCCCGCGTCGTGCGGATGAACTTCATCGCCACCCTGACCGACCTACTCGCCGGGCATTTGCCCGCGTCGCGCTCTTGACTTGATCGCGACCTTGGCCGACGGGCTTGAGCTTTCGTCGGGAGACCGCTCGCGCGCAGTCCCGGGAGCGCAACCGCCGCGACCCCAGGTGTCGCACCTACTCTGTGACGGTGCTACACTCCCAGGGTGCCGACCACCCAGCCCCGATACACGGTCACCGATACCGGTGAGATGCGCGACTTCCTCGACCTGGCGCAGCGCCGTTGGCCGGAGGTTTCAGACCGCCGCCAGCTGCTCCTGCGCCTGGCCGGTGTCGGCGCCGGCCAAGTCGCCGCCGAGCTTGCAGGGCGCTCCCGAGAGGAGCGCTCGGAACGTCAGCGGATCGCGCTGCGCCGCGCCGGCGAGCTGATCGACGCCGATCTGCTGCTGTCCGACGGGGCCTGGCGATGAGTCTTGTGCTCGTCGACAAGTCGGCCTACGTGCGCGGCGAAGCGGCGATGGCCGACGACGATGAGCTGTGCCTATGCGCGGTGACCCGGCTCGAGGTCCTCTACAGCGCCCGCTCGGCAAGCGACTACGCGACGCTGGAGGATGATCTCGATCAGTTTCGCGAGCTTTGGATGGACGCCGAGACCTTCGCGCTCGCGGTATCGGCGCAGCGCGAGCTCGCCGCACACGGCCGCCACCGGCTGCCGATCCCCGACCTGCTGATCGCGTCGTGTGCCCACCAGCACGGGGCCGAGGTGCTTCACGTCGATCGCCACTACGAGGCGCTCGCGGGAGTGCTTGCGTTCACTCCACGCCGGCTGGCCTGACCCGCACGGAGATCTCGACCGGCCGCGGCCGGCGCCGCGCTTGTCCCAACCGACCCCATCGCTATCGTCGGTCGCCGCGATGACCGCCCTGCACGCCGCCCTGCGCGAGCACTTTGGCCACGAGCGCTTCCGCCCCGGGCAGGAGGAGGTGGTCGCGGCCGCCCTCGCCGGCCGCGATGTGCTGGTCGTGATGCCGACCGGGGCCGGCAAATCGCTCTGCTACCAGCTGCCCGCGCTGATGCGCGAGGACGAGGTGACGGTCGTCGTGTCGCCGCTGGTCTCGCTGATGAACGACCAGGTCGCGGGCCTTGAGCGCGCTGCCGCCGGGCGTGCCGTGCTGATCAACAGCCAGCGCGACGCGGGCGAGAACCGCGAAGCGCTGGCCCGCGTCCGCGGCGGCGGCGTGCGGCTGCTCTACGTAGCGCCCGAGCGCTTCGCCGCTCCCGGCTTCGTCGAGGCGCTCGAGGGTGTGCCGGTCGGCATGTTCGTCGTCGATGAGGCGCATTGCGTGTCGCAGTGGGGCCACGACTTCCGTCCCGACTACTTCGAGCTGCCCCGCGCCGCCCGCGCGCTGGGGGCGCGTCAGATCTTCGCAGCGACCGCGACCGCCACCCCACGCGTCGCCGGCGATGTGATCGTGCGCCTCGGGCTGCGCGACGCGGTGCGCGTGACGACCGGATTTGACCGGCCGAACCTCTCATACCTGGTCATCCGCGCGAGTAACGATGTGGACCGCCGGCAGCGGATCACCGCCGTGCTGGCGGACCCGGCGGCGCGGCCGGCGATCGTCTACGCCGGGACGCGCGCGCGCACGCAGGAGCTGGCCGGCGCGCTCGCCGGCTCGCTGGGCGTCGGCGTCGCCGCCTATCACGCTGGACTTGAGCGTGAGGCTCGCGACCGCGCGCAGCGCGCGTTCATGGACGACGAGGTCGAGATCGTCGTCGCGACCAATGCCTTCGGCATGGGGATCGACAAGCCCGACGTGCGCACCGTCTGCCACGCCGCGGTGCCCGAGTCGCTCGAGGCCTACTACCAGGAGGCGGGCCGTGCCGGGCGCGACGGCGCCCCCGCCCGCTGCCTGCTGTTCGCCGCCGGACGCGACAAGGGGCTGCACGTGCACTTCATCAACCAGTCCGCGGCGGGGGAGGCGCGCACGGCGCGCTGGGCCCAGTACCGCGGGATCTGGGCCTTCGCCGAGGGCGACGGCTGCCGGCGCGTCGCGATCCAGCGCCACTTCGGTGACCGCTCGACCCCGCACGTCGGCGAGGGCGTCGCCTGCTGCGACGTCTGCGACCCCGCCGCGGTGCCCGCCGCACCGGCCCGCTCGCAGCGCAGCGCCTCCGCACCCCGTCCATCGCGCGCCACCGCCACCGGCGCCGCTCCCCGCGCGCGCCCCGCGCATGCCGGCGGCGGCGCATCCGGTGCGCCGGCCGGTGTCGAGCTCGACCGCGCGATCGTCGAGCTGGTCGCCGCCGCGCGCCCGTCGGT
>JBEKSK010000215.1:0-9210 GCA_049517155.1 Solirubrobacteraceae bacterium | reverse complement strand
GAGCACATGCACGCTCTCTGGGACACGCTCAAGGCCACCGACTACGAAGACGTGGTCGGTATGCGTGGCTCGCTGATCGGATCGTCGAACCTGGTGGCCGAGAAGCTGGTGCGGCTGTATGAGGACACCGGCTTCACCAAGCAGCTGTTGTGGATGAACCGCGGCGGCGCCGTCCCCCAGAAGGACATTCTGCGCTCGATGGAGCTGTTCGCCACCGAGGTCATGCCGCAGGTCGCGGATATCGGCGAGCAGGACGAGGCGGCACGAGCGTTGGTCACCGCTTATTGAGAGCGGGCCTGGCTGGCGCGCAACGTCTCAGCCGCAGTTTTCTCCCACCACCCTGCACCTGCGGCCCGGTCACTTCTTGACCGTGGCTCCGGTGCAGGTGTGCGAGACGGAGACTGCGGATCGTCACGTGGTGCCTGGCCGGTGGTGGGTGTGGAAGTGAGAAAGCGCGAGGAGAGAGTGTCTTACATCGAATTCAGCGTGGATGGGCCCGTCGGCGTGATCACGCTCAACCGGCCTGAGAAGGGCAACGCCCTGACGCCACAGTTCGTCATCGACCTTCACGAAGCCTGGAAGGCTGCGGCTGAGGACGATTCGGTGCGGGTTATCGTCGTGCGTGCGAACGGCCGTCATTTCTCGACCGGGCACGACCTGCGCATGACAGCCGAGGACCTGCCGCCATGGAAGGACGGGATCTCAAGCTGGTACTCGTTCGAGGACGAGGCGTACGTGAACTACTCTCGGATCTGGCGCGATACGCCGAAGCCGTCGATTGCCGCCGTCCAGGGCGCGTGCGTTGCCGCCGGTTTGATGCTTTGCTGGCCGTGCGACCTGATCATCGCTGCGGACGACGCCTACTTCGGTGATCCCGTCGCGCGACTCGGGATCGGCGCCGGCGTCGAATATCACGGGCATACCTGGGAGTTAGGCCCGCGCAAGGCGAAGGAGTTGCTGTTCACAGGCGGCTTCATCGACGCGAACGAGGCGCACAGGCTCGGGATGGTCAATCGTGTCGTCGCACGCGACCTCACGCAGGACATCCAGGGCTTTTACACCTCGGTACAGGCCGTCTTCGACCAGCATTGGGTTGGGCACGGCCACGTCTTCGCGATCAGGGGCAACCCGGGAGAAGGGGTGCGCGGAGGGTTGACCTCGGCGGATGGCATGGCGGAGGCGAACCGATCGGCAGTGGCTGCGGCCAAGGAAGCGAGGTCCTGAGATGTCACTCATTGGAATCAAGAACCGAGCGCTCGCCCCAGGCGAGATCGCTCTGCGCGACGAAGCGTCCGAGATCTCCTGGGCGCAGTTGGATTCACTTTTGAACCGCAGTGTGAACGCGCTTCTCGCAATTGAACTCGGGCCCGACCGCCGCGTGGCCGTGTACGCCGAGAACTCGCTGAACACCGTCGTTGCATATCTGACGGAGATCCTCGCCGGCTGTTCGGGCGTTCCGATCAATTACCACCTGCGCGCCGACGAATGCGCCTACATCCTGGGGGATTCCGACGCGGCCGTGCTGTTCGTCGGACCGGAGAACGTCGAGTCCGGACTCGAGGCGGCCGCGCTTTCCGGAGGGGTCACGGTTGTCGCCTGGGGAGTCGAGCGCCGCGACGGGGTCATCACATGGGAGGACTTCGTCGGCTCGGGAAGCGACGGCGAACCTCCGGCGGACCTGCCGCCCCGGCCCTACCTCCATTACACCTCCGGCACGACCGGCTTCCCCAAGGGGACGGAGACGCCACCGGGTCTATATCCGGGCGACCGCGCGCCGACGCTCCGCGAGCACATCGAGGCGCTGGAGGCCATGCCTCGCGACACCGGCCCACAGTTGACGATCGCGCCGCTGTACCACAGCGGGCAGTTGGCTTCGGTCAAGCGGGCAGTCGCCGCAGGGCGTCCACTGGTCGTCCTTCGCCGCTTCGATCCCGAAGCCGTGTTGGCGACGATTGAGCGCTATGGCGTCGGCACGGTGCTCATGGTTCCGACGCACTTCAGCCGGCTGCTCGCGCTGCCCGAGGAGGTCCGCGCACGCTACGACGTTTCGAGCATCCAGCGCCTCGCGCACGTCGGTGCCCCGTGCCCGATGGATGTGAAATACCAGATGATGGACTGGTTCGGACCCGTGGTGCACGAGGCTTACGGCGCCACCGAGCAGGGAACCGTCAGCATCATCTCGCCGGAGGAGTGGTTGGCGCATCCTGGTTCGGTGGGTCGGGTGCGTGAGGGGCTTGAGTTGTTGGTGATTGGTGAGGATGATGAGGAGTTGGGGCCGAATCAGGTGGGGCGTTTGTATTTCCGGGATTTGAGTGGGTTTGATGTGAAGTTCCATAAGGATGATGAGAAGACGGCGAGTGTGCATCTGCGTCCTGGGGTGTTCACGATCGGCGAGGTTGGCTACGTTGATGATGATGGGTATTTGTTCTTGACGGATCGTTTCTCGGATCAGGTGATCTCGGGTGGGGTGAATGTGTTTCCGGCGGAGGCTGAGCAGGCGATGAACACGCTGCCGGGGGTGCTTGATGCGGTTGACGAAGTTCAAGTGTCCGCGTTCGGTTGAGTTCGTCGCGGATCTGGGCCGTAATCCGCTTGGCAAGGTCAACAAGATCGACCTACGCGACCGCTACCTCCGAGGCGAGGTCCCGCTCGTCCGCCAGCGCGAACACGCGCCGACCGCAGGGGAGTCAAAATGAACGCGATGACCGCTACAACGCTGGAACAGTTCGAGCTGGAGGTGACGGGCTTTCTCGATGCTCGCGTGCCGCGGAAGGACGCCTCACCGGCGGCCCCGCCGCTGCGCTCAGAGGCCGAGCAGCTGAGTGAGGCCAAGCGCTGGCAGGCTGAGCGTTACGACGCTGGGCTCGGCTGGATCATGGGGCCCGCCGAGTACGGGGGTCGCGAACTCGGTATGGACTTCGAGCGCGCCTACCGGCGGATCGAGCGCGAATACCACGTGCCCTCAACCTCGATGCTGAACTTCGGTCTGACGATCATCGGCTCGTGTGTGGCTGCTCACGGCTCCCCTGACGGTCGCGAGAAATATCTGCGACAGCTCTATCGCGGCGAACTCGTCGCCTGCCAGCTGTTCAGCGAACCGTCAGCCGGCTCCGATCTCGCCGGGGTCCAGACGCGCGCAGTGCGAGACGGTGATGGCTGGATTCTCAATGGCCAGAAGGTTTGGACGTCAAACGGCCACAACAGCGACGTTGGCGAGTGCGTCTGCCGCACCGACATGGACGCCCCCAAGCACAAGGGCATCACGATCTTCATGGTCGATATGCACGCTCCCGGAGTCGATGTCCGACCACTGCCGGACCTCGCCGGCGAGGTGCACTTCAACGAGGTCTTCCTGACCGACGTTCGGATCGGAGACGAGGATCGTCTCGGTGAGGTCAACAGCGGCTGGCACACGCTCAACACGTCACTGATGAACGAGCGTTCCTATGTGGCTGAGTCCAACGAGGGCGGCGAGCACGTGCTCACCCCGGAGATGTTGACCGAGACCCTGCAAGGCCTCGGCGCGATCGACGATCCGACGATTCGCGACGGACTCGCTGATCTGTACGTCCGCTTTGGCGTGGCCGGGTACGTGACCAGCCAGGCGCGGCGGAAACTGGAGCGTGGAGAGACACCCGGCGCCGAAATGTCGATGTCCAAGCTCACCTACAGCGAGAATCAGGAGCGCCTCGTGAACTTCGCGGCAACCGCGCTTGGGGCACTGATCACGGCCGACTCCGGTCAGGGCGACAGCTTTGCCTGGGCTCGCAACCTGCTTCGCGCGCGCGGGATTCGCATTGCCGGTGGTACAGATGAGATCCAGCGCACGATCCTCGGCGAGCGCGTGCTTGGTCTGCCACGCGACCCTGCGATCGACAACAGCATTCCATTCAAGGACATACCACGGTCTGTGAGGCGGACACAATGAGCTCGAACTTCCGGGCATGACGATTCCGGAGCAGTTCGGCGGTTCGGGGTTCGAGATCGACGCCCAGGCGGTCGTGTTCGAGGAGATGGGAGCGGCGCTGATGTGTTCGCCCTACCTCTCGACGGTTCTGGCAGCCGAAGCGCTCGTCGCGAGCGGCGACGAGGAGGCCTGCGCCGAGTACCTTCCGGCGATCGCTTCCGGTGAGCGCCGCGCCGCGCTCGCCGTCAGCGAACGCGGCGGTAGCTGGGACGCCGAAGGCGTGGCGGCCGCCGCGTCCGAGCTTGACGGCGGCTGGGCGAGCCTGGACGCCGACAAGTCGTTCGTCGTCGATGGACACACCGCCGACCTACTGGTGGTGGCGGCTCGCACGCCTGCGGGCGTCGGCCTATTCGCGGTCGAGGCCGATGCAGATGGAGTCAGTCGCGACGCCGTGGCGACGCTCGACCTGACCCGCAAGCAGGCACACGTTGTGCTCCGCGGAGCGCGTGGTCGTCTGCTCGGTGCGCCGGACGGAGCATCCGCCGCGCTGGCTCATGTCAACCAGCGAGCCGCGATCGCGCTGGCATGCGAATCCGTCGGAGTCGCGACGACGTGTCTCGAGATGAGTGTCCAATACGCGAAGGATCGCGTGCAGTTCGGCCGGCCGATCGGCTCGTTCCAGGCGGTCAAGCACAAGTGTGCCGAGATGCTCCGGCTGACTGAGCAGGCCAGGGCGGCAGCCTACGAGGCTGCGGTGGCGACTGCAGCGGGCGCGACCGAAGCGCTGCTCGTCACGAGCGTCGCGAAGGCGTACTGCTCGGAGGCTTGCTCGTGGGTGGCGGCGGAAAACATCCACGTTCATGGCGGCATCGGTTACACGTGGGAGCACAGCGCCCATCTCTACTTCCGGCGGGCGAAGTCCAATGAGCAGCTTTTCGGTGGACCTCTTTTCCACCGAGCTGCGGTGCTCGAACAGCTTGGCGTGTAGATCTGTGCCGCAAGCGTGACGTACAGCTCGGATCGCCCGTTCAGTAATTCTCCGCAAGGTGCTTGTGTGTGACATCGCAGTCCAGCCTCGCGCGTTGGGGCTGATTGGTAAGCGCGACCACAACGCTCGCGTCATGGGGTCGCAGGAGAGCAACCAGGGGTAGCAGCGCAGGTGCCAACACGCGACGGTCAATTGTGCACAAGCTGCGGCGTCAGCCGCTAGGATAGGCGCCGGGAGGACCTGGTCCGTACGGACGCCGCTTGACTGATGCATTTCTTCGACTTCTACATCGTTCCCGGGCTGGTCATCGGCTGCATCTACGCGATCGCAGCATCGGGCCTCGTGATGGCCTACAGCACCTCCGGCGTACTCAATATCGGGTACGGATCCGTCGCGTATACGGTCGCGTTGATCTTCTACGAGATTCGCAGCAACCACAACCTCCTCGGCGGCTGGCCCTCCCTTCTGCTGTGCGTCTTGGTGATTGGCCCTGCGCTCGGCATCTTTCTCTGGCAGGCGCTTTTCCGCTGGCTCGTCAGGCTCGGTCTCATCGCCACGCTGATCGCGTCGATCGGCATAACGATCGCGCTGCCGGCTCTCTGCGAGCTCGTGTTCAACCCGGGCTCGATCTTCTACTCACCCGGCGTCGTCGAAAGCGGCACGAACCTCCACAAGATCGGCTCGATCGTCTTCTCGACGGACCAGGCGTACGCGGTGGGCGCGGCCGTGGTCGTGGCAGCCGGGCTGTTCTACCTGCTGCGATTCACGGCGACCGGCCTGCGCATGCGTGCCGTCTTCGACAGCCGCTCGGTGGCGTCACTTACCGGTACCAGCCCGGCGCTCGCGAGCAATCTGAGCTGGGCGATCAGCGGCGGGCTCGCCGCCGTCGGCGGGATCTTCCTGGCGCCGGTGCTGGCGCTCAGCTCGTCCGCGTTCTTGACGCTCACCGTCGCGAGCCTGGCCGCGGCGCTCGTCGGTGGTCTGCGCTCGATTGCGGTCACCTTCGTCGCCGCGCTGGCGATCGGAGTTGCGTCGAGCGCAATCACGGGACTGGACGCCAACAACACGTTGCTCTCCACAGGTATCCAGCCGTCGTTTCCTTTCCTGGTGATGGTGGCCGCAGTGTTCCTCAGGCGCAACTCGATCGATGTGGGCGGTACGCCGCGACGCACGTTCGAGCTTCCGGAACGTTTCGACGCGCTTCCATCATGGCTGGCAAAGGTCGCTCCGGCAGTCGTCCTGGTGGCGCTCGCCCCGCTTGTTCTCAACAGCTACTGGACCGGGGTCGTCGGTCTCGGACTTATCTACGGTGTGATCTTCCTCGGCTTCACGATCGCGCTCGGCTTCGGCGGCATTCTTCCGCTCGGACAGACGGCGATCGTCGGCATCGGCGCGTTCACGGCAGGCGATCTTGCACTGTCCAACCACGTGCCGCTACTCATGGCGCTTGTCATCGGCGCGCTGCTGGCCTCGGCCGTCGCCGGTGTGCTCGCGTTTGTCGGCGGTCGGCTGAATGCGCTCGAATTCGGACTGCTGACGCTGGCATTCGGCCTATTCGCAGACAACTTTCTTTATAACTGGACGGTCCTGGTGCCGCTCCAGGGCGTGACGTTTGCGAGTCCCGTATTCCTCGGCCTGCACATAGTCAGCGCAACTGCGCAGTACTACCTTTTCGGGATCGTGCTCGCGCTCGCGCTGCTTCTGGTCGCGTGGTACCGCCGAAGGCTCGGAGCCTTTTATGTCAACGCGGGCCGGATGCAGCCGGCGCTGGCGGCCGCAACCGGGGTCAACCCGCGGACTGGTCGCGTCGTCGCGTTCGCGCTCGCAGGTTTCATCGCGGCAATCGGCGGCGGGCTCCTCGCGATTTATCAGCGAGATCTCCAGCCCACCGATCTCGTCACACCGACCGGCCTTGTGTGGCTGGCGGTCGTGGTGTTCATGGGTATTCGCTCTCCGGCGGCGGCGTTCGTCGGGGGTCTCGTGTACGCGGTCTTTCCCGCATTGCTGTCAACCTGGCTCCCGATTTCATGGGGACCACTCGCGACAGTCCTGTTCGGACTCGGCGCACTGACGCTTGCGCAGAACCCGCGAGGCGCCGTCGAGGCTCAGAAGGTGCAGATCGCGTGGCTCGCCAGCATGTTCCGAAAACTCCTGACGCGCGTCAGAACGGCATGATCGCCAAGACGAGTGACGAGGACCTGCAGCGGCCCGCAGCGTCGAGTCAGGACGGGCTCGCCGGGGCCGTCGCGCTCGAGCTTTCCGCGATCACCGTCCGCTTCGGCGGTATCGTGGCGCTCAGCGACGTGTCGTTCGGCGTTGGGACAGGCGAGAGCGTTGGCCTGATCGGCCCCAACGGAGCCGGCAAGACCACGCTTCTGGACGTGGCGGCCGGCGTGCGCCGGCCCCAGGCCGGGACGGTCCGGCTGCACGGCGCCTCGATTACCGGGGCCTCCGTCGTCCGCCGCTCGAGGCTCGGCGTTGCTCGAACGTTTCAGCAGCTGTCGCTATTTGACGGAATGACCGTTCGCGAGCACGTGATGCTCGGCTACCTCGCATCGCGGGCGAAGGAGATGCCGCTCCGGGGGTTCCTCTCGCGGCGGGCGAGCATAGAACGCGCGGCACGCAAGGATGACTCGCCACTGTCGCCCACCGCGCTCATGGACCGGCTGGGCCTGGAGAGCGTCGCCGACCAGTTGGCGGGCGAGCAGTCCGTCGGAGTGGTACGGATGGTCGATCTCGCGCGTGCGCTCGCTTCGCGACCGCGCGTGCTGCTCCTTGACGAGCCGGTGTCGGGTTTGTCGGAGACGGAGGCCGAAGATGTGGGTCGCGTCCTGCTCTCGTTGCGTGCCGACCACGAACTGGCGATGCTCGTGGTCGAGCACAACTTGGAGTTCGCGCGTCTGGTCTCCGACCGCATCGTCGCACTCGACTTCGGCGAGCTGATAGCAGCCGGCACCCCCGACGAGGTGCTCGCGTCGGCGGATCTGCGCCGAGCCTACTTCGGCGCCGACGCCGAGGAGGAAGCGGCGATCGAAGGCCTTGACCCGCCCGACGCCGAGCGCGAGTCCCCGGTCGTCCGCGATGGCGGGGGCATGGAGACCTGATGAGGACTGGTCATAGCTCGAGCGAGACCCACGCCGGTCCTGCAAAGCTCGACATCGTCGAGCTGGCGGTCCAATACGGGCATGTCACGGCGTTGCGGTCGATGTCGCTGAGCCTCGAGCCCGGCACGGCGATCGCCGTGCTCGGTCCAAATGGTGCCGGCAAGAGCTCACTGGCCAACGCTGTGAGTGGGCTGGTGGGCTCGTCGGCGAAGTCGCTGCTACTTGATGGCGAGGAGATCGGCAAGCTATCGGCGTACGCCCGCGCGCGGCGGGGCATCGGTCACCTCCCCGACAGTCGCGCAATATTTCCCTCGCTGACGGTGAACGAGAACCTCAAGATGTTCTTTCAGCGCCGCAAGGGCGCCACCCGCAGCGACATTGAGAAAGCGTATGAACTCTTCCCGCCGCTCGCGCGCCGTCAGAAGCTGGCGGCGCGCAAGCTCTCAGGTGGCGAACAGCAGATGCTCGCATTCTCGCGGCTCGTCGTCGCGCCGCCGCGTCTGCTGATCGTCGACGAGCTCTCACACGGGCTGGCCCCAGGAATCGTCGCGAGTCTGTTCAAGTCGCTCGAAGTCCTGAAAGGGTCAACGTCGATGATTGTGATTGAGCAGTTCGTATCGCGCGCGGTCAAGCTCGCCGATTCGGTCCTCGTGCTCTCCCACGGCGAGGTCCAGCATCTGGGCCCGGCTGCAGACTTCACGACGGACATGGCCGCCGAGCTCTACAGCCTCCACGTCGACCGGGCCGAGGGGATTTCTGAACGGGACAGCGAGCCCGCCTCGGCTGAGTAGGCCTGAGCGTAGCGGCCGCGGAGATGCGCGTGCGAGACCCGCAACGATGCGACCCGGGACCTGGGGAGCGCTCGCCCTGACTCGCACGACCACCCGTTTGCCGATAATCGGCCCGTTGCCGTACTGGCAGCAGAATTATCATGTAGCGTGTCATCGAGGGGCTGGAGCGGTGTCGTAATTCTCGTAAGCGGAGGTGTCTGTGTCTCTGGTTGGATCGAAGCAGCGGGCTTCCACGCCGGACGCCGCGGCGGTGCGCGACGAGGCCCGGGCACTCTCGTGGGCCGAACTGGATGCCCTGTTGAACCGCGCCACGAACGCACTGCTGCGGCTCGATCTTGATCCGGACAGGCGCGTTGCGGTGTTCGCCGAGAATTCGGTGAACACCGTCGTCGCTTATCTCGCCGAGATTCTCGCCGGCTG
>JBEKSK010000214.1:0-5307 GCA_049517155.1 Solirubrobacteraceae bacterium | reverse complement strand
CACCCGCGCCGCGGGCCGCACGCGGGAGCGCCGCCGCCGGCCCCGGCGCGCACGCGGACCGTCGTGGCGTTCGCGCGCGCTGTCGAGCACTAGCTGCGCCCACGCGGCGAGCGCAGCGACGCCCACGCGGCGAGCGCCTCAGCGGCGCCGGGCGCCATCGAACGGCCGGCTTCGACACGACGCGAGCGCCCGCCGATCGCGCGCGAGCGCCGCGGCCGTCCCTCAGCGGGACGCCGCCCCCGGCGGGATGCCGCGCGCTCCGGCCCCCAGCACATAGCTAGTCTGCACTCGTGCCGTGCGACGCCGCCCGCAGCCGTTGACGCGATGAGCGCCTCCGCGGTGCTCTCAGATGCCACGATCCGCCGCCTGGTGGCGGACGGGACGATCAAGATCGACCCCTGGGACCCGGCGCTCGTGCAGCCTGCGAGCGTCGATCTGCGGCTCGGCAACACCTTCCGCGTGTTCCACAACCACCGCACCTCGGCGATCGACCTGCGCGACCCGCCGACGAACCTGACCGAGCCGATCACGATCTCGGCGGACGAGCCGTTCGTGATCCATCCGGGCGAGTTCTGCCTGGGCGCCACGCTCGAGTACGTCGAGCTGCCGGACGACGTCGTGGCGCGGATCGAGGGCAAGTCATCGCTTGGCCGCCTCGGGCTGATCGTGCACGCAACCGCCGGGTTCTGCGACCCGGGCTGGAAGGGCACGCTCACGCTCGAGCTGAACAACCTCACGCGTGTGCCGATCAAGCTGTGGGCCGGACTGCCGATCGCGCAGCTTTCGTTCATGGCCCTGGACGCGCCGGCGGAGCGCCCGTACGGGCATGCCGAGCTCGGCAGCCACTACCAAGGACAGATCGACGCGACCGAAAGTCGCTATGGCGGCGCGGCCGAGCAGCCGCGTGGCGGATAATTCCCCGAAAGCGGCGACTGGAGACGTGATGAGCACACAGGCGAAGACGGCAGCGGGGGCCGAGAACACGGACGAGCGCAGGGACACGCTGACGGTGACCGACAACCGCACCGGCAGCTCGTATGAACTGGCGATCACCGACGGGTCCATCCGCTCGCTGGACGTGCGCCAGATCAAGACCTCCACGGAGGACTTCGGCCTGCTCGCCTACGACCCGGCCTTCATGAACACGGCGTCCTGTCGCAGCGCGATCACGTTCCTCGACGGTGACGCCGGCGTGCTCGAGTACCGCGGCTACCCGATCGAGCAGCTGGCGGAGCACTCGACCTATCTCGAGGTGGCCTACCTGCTCGTCCACGGCGAGCTGCCGACCTCCGCGCAGCTGGAGGACTGGACGCACCTGATCACGATTCACACCTTCGTTCACGAGAACGTCAAGTCGTTCATGCAGGGCTTCCGCCACGACGCGCATCCGATGGGCATGCTGCTCGGCGCGATCGGCGCCCTCTCGACCTTCTATCCCGACGCGAACCAGATTCACGACGCCGACAATCGCGCGATCCAGGTGATCCGCCTGATCGCGAAGATGCCAACGCTGGCGGCCTTCTCCTACCGCCACAACATGGGGATGCCCTACGTCTACCCCGACAACGACCTCAACTACGCCGGGAACCTGCTCGGCATGCTCTACAAGATGACCGAGCTGAAGTACCAGCCCGATCCGCGGATCGCGCGCGCGCTGGACGTCCTGTTCATCCTCCATGCCGACCACGAGCAGAACTGCTCGACCAGCGCCGTGCGCGCGATCGGCTCCTCGCTGGTGGATCCCTACTCGGCGATCGCCGGCGGCATCGCCGCGCTCTACGGGCCCTCCCATGGCGGCGCGAACGAAGAGGTCGTGCGGATGCTGCACCGGATCGCGACGCGGGAGAACATCCCCGACTTCATCGCCGGGGTCAAGGCCGGCAACGAGCGCCTGATGGGCTTCGGCCACCGCGTCTACAAGAACTACGACCCGCGCGCGCGGATCATCAAGAAGGCCTGCGACGACGTTTTCGAGGTCACAGGAACCAACCCGCTTCTCGCGATCGCGACCGAGCTTGAGAAGATCGCGCTCGAGGACGAGTACTTCGTCTCGCGCAAGCTCTACCCGAACGTCGATTTCTACTCCGGGCTGATCTATGAGGCGCTTGGCATGCCGATGTCGATGTTCCCGGTGATGTTCGCGATCGGGCGCACGAGCGGCTGGGTCGCGCAATGGCTCGAGATGGTGCAGGACCCCGAGCAGAAGATCGCGCGTCCGCGCCAGCTCTACACCGGCGAGCGCGAGCGGACCTACGTGGCGATCGCCGAGCGTGGTTGAGCGCCGCTGCCTGGACACTGACGACGCGCGCGGGCTCCAAGGTCGAGCATCAGCACCTGGAGACGCTCGCGGACGCGATCGCGGCGCTCGAGCGCCGCGTGGAGGAGCTACGGTCGGTGGCTGCGCGTGAGGAGATCCGCTTCATGAGCCGGCGGATCGAGCCGGTTCGCCAGGTCGCGGCGCGCCTGGAAATCGCTGGGCCGGGTGGCCGTGGCCGCAGCGTGCGCGGGGGTGTCGACCTGCGCGGCGACGGCTCGGTCGAGGCGTTCACCGGCCGCGTGCGCCGGGCGCTGGTGGAGCGGGCCCCTGGCGAGTCGGCGACGGACGCTCTGGCCCGCGCGCTCGCTACTTGACGACGCGAACCTCGATCGTCCCGGTGTAGCTCTCGTCGAAGCCGCAGGTGCTCGCGCCTGCGCCGCCCGGCGTGGATGTGCTTGCGCAGGTCGCGGGGTCGCAGCTGGACGAGTTGCAGCTGCCGCTGAGCGCCACGCCCGCGTAGAGCCCGGACCCGGCGATCGTGAAGCGCTTGGTCACATCGCCGCTGGCGGCGAGGTCGGCGCGCGCGATGCTCACGTTGGCCTGCAGCTGCCCGAACGCCTCGACGGGGTTGGGCAGCAGCACGCCGATGCCGCTGCACTGCGGCTGGGACGTCGCGGGAACAAGCTCACCGAGCGCTCCGACCGTCACATAGCGCCCGGCGACGCCGACCGTGACACCGGGATAGGTCAGATCGGTGGCGTTGCTGAGAGCCGGCGCACGCAGTGCCTGGGTGCAGGTGCTGGCGACCGCCGCGTTGGCGGCGCACTGCAGCAGCTGCTCACTCGAGCTGACCTGCCCCTCGGCGGTCAGCGCGACCGGCGTGTCGCTGATGCCGCCGGTGGGCGGCACGACGAAGCGGTAGATCCAGTGGTAGGAGTCGGTCTCGCTGTAGGTCGTATCCGCCACCTTGCACGCGCTGCCGGCACCGGCGGCCGGCTCGTGGAAGTGGTAGCTGCCGCTGCCGGCGCCGCTGAAGGTGACCACCAGGTCGCCCTTGGCGAGTGCGGTCGCGCGCGTACGCCCCGCCGCGAGCGCGACGGGTGCAGAAACCAAAAGGGCGGCCATGACCGCGAGTGTTCCCACCAGTTTGGGTGGCATATCGCCGACGACGGTACTAACGATCGGCCGCTGCCGCAAGCGTGCGACACCGCCGCTTCACAGCACAAGGGCACTCCCGTTCTCGCGCAGCCAGCCGGCCGAGCGGCGCCAGTGCGGGCAGTGCTCAGCCACCAGCGCCCAGAACTCCGGCGAGTGGTCGGCGCAGCGCAGGTGGCAGACCTCGTGCCAAACTACGTACTCGAGCACGTGCTCGGGGGCGAGCAGCAGCCGCCAGTTGAAGCTCAGCGCGCCACCGCTCGCGCAACTCCCCCAGCGCGTGCGCTGGTTGCGAATCGTCAGGCTCGCGTAGGGCGTCCCGGCGGCGGCGCACGCGCCATCCAGGCGCCGCGCGATCTCGGCGCGTGCCGCGCGGCGGTACCAGCGCTCGAGCGCGGATTGCGCGCCCGCGCCGGCCGGGATCAGCAGCGTCCGTCCCCGGCGGTGCACCCGCGTGCGTCCCTCCTGCGCCAGCAGCTCCAGCCGCTCGTCCAGATACGGCAGTGTCCCCGCCGGAGCAAGCCGCTCGCGCGCGCCCGCGAGCGCCGCGAGCTGGCGCTCGATCCAGGGCGCCAACTCGGCGACCGCAGCCGCCGCGGCGTGCAGCGGGGCGCGGGGCGGCAGCAGCACCTCGACGCCGTGCTGCGGATCGACGCGCACCCTGACGCGCCGCGCGCGCGAGATTCGCCGCACGCGGTAGGCGATCTCCTGCGGTTGGCTCGTGGATCGGCTGCTGGACACGCCGGGGAGGATAATCGCCCCTGTGACCGACGCATCGATCGTCCGCCTGCCGGCGGGAGTGCAGGGGCCCTTCGAGGTCTACCTCAACGGCGTGCGCCAGATCGAGGGGACCGACTTCGAGGCCGAGGGCCGTGTGCTCCGCTTCCCGCGCCGGCTCGCCCACGACCGCGTGTCGGGCTGGCGCTGGCTGGTCGGCGCCTTCGGCATCGGCACCTACCGCCAGGACGACTCGATCGATGTGCACTACGTTCGCGACGGAGCGAGTCGCGTCGCGCAACTGAAGATCGAGCCGGACGGCGAGCGTTAGGTGGCGCGCGCACGCCGCGAGCGCCCGCGGGCCCCGAGCCACGACTACCACGGCGCCGATGGCGCGGTGATCGTGCTGCGCGGCACGCTGAGCCCGCCGACCCGCGCGAGCTACGCCAGGATCGCCAGCGGCGAGGATCTTCCACCCGCCGCCGCCCGCGAAGACGCGTGGCAGCGAGCGGTCGAGTTCCTGTTCGAGCGCCTGGCCGTGAGCTGGACGATCGCCGGCCTTGAGCCGCTGAGTGGCCAGCGTGAGCTGCTGGCGCGCTTCCGCGTCGCCTCGGCCGGCGAGCGGGCATGGCTGCGCGAATGCCTGCGCGAGCACTGCGCGTCCAATTTCCCCGAGCTGCAGGCGCCGTGAGCGGCGCGAGCAGGCAGCGCGTGCGCGGTCGCGAGACCCTGTTACATGCGCCGGTGATCGTGCCTCGCTAGTGTGGCGCCCGCAATGCGTCGCACGAAGATCGTCGCCACGATCGGCCCCGCCTCGCGGGAGCCCGATGTGCTGGGCCGCCTGGTCGCCGCCGGGATGGATGTCGCGCGCCTGAACTACTCCCACGGCAACCTCGACGAGCACGCCGAAACGGCTCAGCGTGTGCGCGACGCGGCGGAGCGCGTGGGGCGCCCGGTTGCGCTGCTGCAGGATCTGCCAGGACCGAAGCTGCGGATCGGCGCGGTGCGTGACGGCATGGTTGAGCTGACGCCCGGCGAGAGCCTCACGTTCGAGTGCGGCAGCGACGCTGTCGGCGACAACCAGCGGATGTCGGTCACCTGGGACGAGCTTGCGGACTCGGTCGAGCCCGGCGCGATCATCTACCTGGCCGACGGCGCCGTGCGCCTGCGCGTGCTGG
>JBEKSK010000213.1:0-5320 GCA_049517155.1 Solirubrobacteraceae bacterium | reverse complement strand
CTGCTGTAGGGAGGCTGTTCGATGTGGTGCATGCACCACATCGGCTGGCGGCGCACCCCGTTCGGGGCACAGGCCTGCGCCGCTCCCACAAACCTATCGGCGGCGCATGTCCTCGACGCGGCGTGCTTTCAGCCGCTCGGCCTTCAGCACGCCGGGCATCACCGGGACGACACGCACCCGCAGCGCGAGGCGGCCGAAGATGCGCTCCTCGATCGTGCGGACCACCGCCGGGTCGGTCGCTTCGACCAGCACCCTGATCTCGTCGCGCTCCGTCGCCTCGGTGTAGAAGCGGATGCGGTACTCGCCGAGCAGGCCGGCCTCGCGCAGCGTCTGCTCGATCGCGGACGGGAAGACGTTCATGCCGCGGATCACGACCATGTCGTCGGTGCGCCCGACGATCCCGTTGGGCAGCCAGACGTCGTCATGGCCCGCCGGGCACACGCCGCCGACGTCGACGACGTCGCCGCTGCGGAAGCGGATCGCCGGGAAGCCGGTTCGCGTCAGCGCACTCAGCACAAGCTCGCCCTGGGTGCCCGCGACGGCCTCGCCGCCGCTCGCGGGGTCGAGGATCTCACAGAGGAACTCCTGCCCGTTGATGTGCAGGCCGCCGCCCGCCGCGCACGGGTAGGAGAACACGCCGACCTCGGTGGAGCCGGCGTGATCGAAGACGCGCGCACCCCAGGCGCTCTCGATCCGCTCGCGCGCCGCCGGGATCGACGCGCCCGGCTCGCCTTGGCATATCAGTGCGCGCACCGACACGAAGGCGTCCTGGAGCCCGTGCTCGAGCGCGACGTCGATCAGTCCGAGGGCGTAGGTCGGCGTGCAGACGATCGCGGTTGCCTCGAACTCGGCGATCGCCCGCAGACGGTCGCGGCCCTCCAGCCCGCCGAGCGGCAGCGCGAGCGCGCCGATGTCCTCGACGCCGGCGGCCGCCGCCCAGAACTGCAGGTAGGCGCCAAACGGGAACGGCAGCGCCACGCGGTCCTGCGCGGTGATCCCCGCCGCTGCGAGCACGCGCGCGAAGCAGCGCCGCGTCGCCTGCCAGTCCTCGGCCGTCTGCAGCACGCGCAGCTGCTCCCCGACCGTCCCGCTCGTCAGATGCAGGTGCGTGTAGGAGTCCAGCGCGAAGGTCAGGTTCGTGCCGTAGGGCGGCGAGGCGGCCTGGTCGCGCAGCAGCTCATCCTTCGTCGTGAACGGCAGCTCGAGCAGGTCCTCGACGCTGTGGACGCGGGCGCCGCGCAGCCTCGCCCGCTGGAACGCGTTGGTCTCGTGAACGCGCTGGAGAAGCTCGTCGAGCGCGGCGATCTGAGCGGTTCGTGCCAACGCGTGGATCGCGTGATTGTAGGGCGCCGGCTCAGGCTCGCGAAGGCCGCGCGATCGAGCGCCGCCCGGGGTGAGCGCGGCCCCCACCGTAATGGGACAGCGCGCGCCACGCGCCGGCTCCTGCGCCGGAGCGCCGCCGAGAGGACCGCTAGTTCGCCGGCGCGGGGTCGCTGCGGCCGAGGATCCGCGCGAGCGCGTCTGCGAGCGCGGCGGCGGGGTCGGCGGGCAGCGCCGCGGCGCGCCAGCCGACGTGCTGGTCGGGGCGAACCAGCACGCATCCGTCCTCGGCCACTTCAGACAGTGAGACCCAGTCGTCGTAGGTGTCGAGCACCTCGCGGCCGGGGCCGATCACATAAGCCGCGATCTCCACACCGGTCCGCGCGCTGTATTCGTTCGCGGCCGCCACCCAGGGCTCGCCGCCGATGCCTGTCAGCAGCGCGAAGCGCCCGTGGCCGGCGAGGTCGAGCGAGCTGACGCGCCGCCCTTCGTGCTCGAGCCAGCAGTGCGGCAGGCGCGCGCCGGGCCAGGTGGTGGCGTGGAAGTAGAGCTCGGGGTCGCGGTCGTAGGCGGGCTCGGGGGTGCCGTCGGGGACCACCGCTTCGGAGCGGTAGCGCTGGCCGAGCTCGACGCCGTGCGCGTTGAACTCGTAGTTCTTCAGCTCGATCGCGGCGCGGAGCTTCGCGCGCTGCTGCGCGGCCGCCGGCGTGTTCTGCGTGCGGGCGGCCATGTTGCGCTCCATCTGCGCCGGGTCCTCGGTGTCGAGCAGGCCTAGCGCCTCGAAGATCGGGCCGAACTCCTCGATGCTCTTGTTCGCCCGCTTGACGATCTGCTCCCCGATCGGAACGCGCTCGTCGTCATAGGTGCGCAGCAGCGACGGCCCGGCCTGGCCGCGCAGGACGTGGGCGAGCTTCCAGCAGATGTTGTACGCGTCGGCCACCGAGGTGTTCGAGCCGAGCCCGTTCGAGGGCGGGTGGCGATGGACGGCGTCGCCCATGGCGAACACGCGGTCCTGCGAGTAGCGCTGCGCCCACAGCTTGTTGTTGGCCCACAGCGAGGTGGAGACGATCTCGACGTCGATCTCGTCGGTGCCGATCAGCTTGTGCGCGATCTCGGTCGCGCGGGCAACGTCGACCTCGGGCGCCGGGCCCGCGATGTCGTACCCCCACACGATCAGCCACTCATACCAGGGGCGGACCATGCGCACGAGGCCCATCCCGATCCCCCCCATCCGCGCTCCCGGCGACATGATCCAATACAGCACGCTCGGACGGTGGGCGACCAGCGATGAGAGGTCGGCGCGGAACACGATGTTCATGCTGCCGGCGACGTCAGCCTGGCCGCCGAACGGCAGCCCGAGCTGCTCGGCGATCACGCTGCGGCCGCCGTCACCGGCGAGCAGGTACTTCGCGCGGATCTCGTAGGTCGAGCCGCTCAGGCGGTCGCGGACGGTTGCGCTCACCCCGTCTGAGTCCTGCTCGAACGAGAGGAACTCGGTGTTGAAGCGCAGACGCGAGCCGCGCTCCGCCGCGGCGCGGACGAGGATCGGCTCGAAGTAGGTCTGCGGCAGGTCGATGTGCAGGCAGGGGCTCGCCAGGGTGTAGTCCGCGAGGCGCCGCGGATGGGTGCCCCAGGTGTGCAGGCGGGCGAGCTCGTCGCCCGCGAGGCTCGTGCAGAAGACCGTGTCGCCCATCAGCTCGTTCGGCGTGCCGTCGCGCTCGCACTGCTCCTGCAGGTCGAGGTCGCGCATGATCTCGAGCGCCCGCTGGTTCGTGATGTGCGCCCGCGGCGTGTTCGCCGTCCAGCCGTACTTGGTGACGACGATGTTCGCGATCCCGTAGGTGCTGAGCATCACGGCCGCCGAGCCGCCGGCCGGGCCGCTGCCGACGATCAGCACGTCGGTCTCGATCGCGTCGCTCACTGGCGTTGCTCCGCCGGCGCGTGCTCGCCGGCCAGCACCAGGTCGTAGTGCATCGTGTAGTAGGGCTCCTCGAGTGTGCGCCCGTCCGCTGCGATGCCTGCGTCGTGGCGCTCGAACGGCGCGATCAGAGATGCCTTGACGCCGAACACCGCGTCGCTGTCGAGATGCTCGTCGCCGGCCACGAAGACGTGGGTGATCAGCGTCTCGCAGCCGGGTGCGCTGACCATGAAGTGCACGTGCGCCGGGCGCATCGGCCCGCGGCCGGCGGCGGCGAGCAGCTCCCCGACCGGGCCGTCCACCGGGATCGGGTAGGCCGTCGGCAGGACCGACCAGAACGAGAAGCTGCCGTCGTCGCGCGCGCGCAGCTGGGCACGCCCGCGAGCGGCTTGCAACTCGGGGTACTGCACGTCGTAGAAGCCGTCCTCATCGGCCTGCCAGACGTCGATCACGGCGCCGGCGAGCGGCGTCCCGTCAACTGTGCGCACGGTCCCGCTCATCAGGCACGGCGTTCCGGGCGCGCCTCCCGAGATGTCCTCGCCGTTGGCGGCCAGCGGTGCGCCGGCGACGAAGAACGGGCCGAACACGGTCGACTCGGTGGCGCCATCGCCGACGCGGTGGTTGATGCCGATCACGAGCATCGAGACGCCGAGCACGTCCGAGAGCAGGATGAACTCCTGGCGGCGCTCGTCGGTGATGTGCCCGGTGCGTGTGAGGAAGTCGATCGCCGTCGCCCACTCCTGCTCGCTCGGTCGGGTCTCGGCGATGAAGGCGTGCAGGTGGCGCACGAGGCTCTGCGCGACGGTCCTGAAGCGCTCCGACCCGGCGCCGTCGAAGCTCGCGAGAACGGCGTCGGTGAGCGCCTCGTCGCTGAGGTTGCGGGTCGCGGCGCGCTCCGGCGGGCTCATGCGGCCTCCGCCAGTGCCGCCGGCTGCGGCCGCGTGCCCTCGAAGGCGCCGGTCACGATCGCGCGTACGCCCGGCTCGTCGATCGGCCGCGGGTGGCGGCCCTCGGCAGCACCGGCGAGCACGAGTTCGATCATCGGCTCGAGATCCTGCTCGCGCATTCCAACCGCCCGCAATCCTGCCGGCGAGCGCAGGCGCCGGCCGAGGTCGTGAAGGGCACCGGCGACGTCCCGCGGGTTCTCGCCGCCGAGCGCGGTGTCGATCTCGGCGAGAGCGGCCGGGATCGCCGGCGCGAAGAAGGCGACCACGTGGGGCAGCACGACGGCGTGCGTCTCGGCGTGGGGGAGATCGAGCGCACCGCCAAGAATGTGGCAGATCTTGTGATGCAGGCCGCCGCCGACGGCTGCGAACGCACAGCCGGCGAGGTAGGCGCCGAACAGCGTCAGCGACCGCCCGGCGATGTCGTCCCCTCGCTCCACCGAGACCGCGGCGCCCTGCGCGAGCGCACCGATGCCGCGTTGCGCGAGAAGCGAGGTGACAGGGTTGGCGGCCGGCACGTAGAGCGCCTCAACGCAGTGGGCGATCGCGTTCATCGCGCTCGGCCCGGTCACCGCCGCCGGCAGCGTGAGCGTCAGCTCCGGGTCGTAGATGACGACCCGGGGGAGCACCGCCGGCGAACGACCCGTCGTCTTGCGCCGCCCCTCGGTCAGCCCCCAGACCGGCGTCATCTCCGAACCGGCGTAGGTTGTCGGAACGGCGAGGATCGGCAGCGGCAGCTCAAGCGCGATCGCCTTGGCGGTGCCGGTGGTCGAGCCGCCGCCGACGCACACCAGCGTGTCCGCGTGCGCCTGGACGGCGGCCGCGCGGGCCGCTCCGGCGACCTCTATCGGCACGTGTGGGCGTACGCCGGTGAAGCTGGCGACCACGCGGTCGCCGAGCGGGGCGGCCAGCTCCAGCGCGAGGGCGAGCTCGCTCTGCGCGGCGACCAGCACGATCCGCTCGGCGCCGAGCGCGTCCAGCTCCTCGGCCAGCCGCGCACGCGCGCTGCCCGCGCCGAAGACGACCCGGCCGGGCAGCGCGTCGTAGGTGAATTGCGAAACTGCGCTCAAGCGCGTCTACTCAAATGCACACCCCGTGGTCGTCCACCGGCCGCTCGCGATGAGCTAGCCGTAGGGGA
>JBEKSK010000212.1:0-5327 GCA_049517155.1 Solirubrobacteraceae bacterium | reverse complement strand
GATCGGGGCCTATGCCTGTGATGTGACCTACGGCACCAACTCCGAGTTCGGCTTCGACTATCTGCGCGACAACATGGCTTCGAGCCTGGAGGAGAAGGTGCAGAACGGCGGCCGCCGCGACGAGGACGGCAGGCCGGTCACCGCTCACACCTTCGCGATCGTCGACGAGGTCGACAACATCCTGATCGACGAGGCGCGCACGCCGCTGATCATCAGCGGCGCGCCCGAGCAGGCCGCCGACCTCTACGTCAAGTTCGCGCGGCTGGCGCCGACGATGGTGCCGGGCAAGACGCCGGAGGGACTCGATCCGCGCAGCAAGAAGGAGTTCGTCGCCGATTTCGACTACGAATTCGACGAGAAGTACAAGACCGTCGCGGTGACCGAGCTCGGCGTTGCCAAGGCCGAGCGCTTCCTCGACATCGACCATCTCTACCGCGCCGAGAACGGCACGCTGGTCAACCACCTGCACCAGGCGCTGAAGGCCGAGTCGCTGTACAAGCGCGACGTCGACTACCAGGTCGTCGATGGCGAGGTGAAGATCATCGACGAGTTCACCGGCCGCACGCTCGAGGGGCGTCGCTGGTCGGAGGGACTGCACCAGGCGATCGAGGCCAAGGAGGGCGTGCGCGTCCAGGAGGAGAACCAGACGCTCGCGACGATCACGCTGCAGAACTACTTCCGCCTCTACGGCAAGCTCTCCGGCATGACCGGCACGGCGCTGACCGAGGCGACCGAATTCATCAAGATCTACAAGCTGCCGGTCGTGCAGATCCCGACCAACCGCCCGATGGTCCGCGCCGACCGAAACGATCAGGTCTACAAGACCAAGGAGGGCAAGTGGTCGGCGGTCGAGCGCGAGATCGCGGCGCGCAACGCGGCCGGCCAGCCGGTGCTCGTCGGCACGATCTCGGTCGAGGTCTCGGAGCTGCTCTCGGCGCGCCTGCGCCGGCGCGGCATCGAGCACGCCGTGCTCAACGCCAAGCCCGAGTACGCGGAGCGCGAGGGCTCGACGATCGCCGAGGCCGGCCGGATCGGCGCGGTGACGATCGCCACCAACATGGCCGGGCGCGGCGTCGACATCAAGCTCGGCGGCAACGCCGAGCACCAGGCCCGCCTGGAATGCGCCAAGCTCGGGCTGCGCCCCGGCGACGAGGGCTTCGACGAGCACTTCACCGAGCTTTTGCCGACGCTCGAAGCGCGCCTCGAGGAGGACCGCCGGCGCGTGATCGAGGCAGGCGGCCTCTACATCGTCGGCACCGAGCGACACGAGTCGCGGCGGATCGACAACCAGCTGCGCGGGCGCTCCGGACGCCAGGGCGACCCCGGCGAGAGCCGCTTCTTCCTGTCCGCCGAGGATGACCTGATCCGCCTCTTCGCGGGCGACCGCATCTACCGGATCCTCGATCGCCTCGGCGGCGTCGACGTCGAGGGCAACGAGGAGCCGATCGAGGCCGGGCTCCTGTCCAAGCAGATCGAGAAGGCCCAGAGCAAGGTCGAGGAGCAGCACTACCTCGCCCGCAAGCACACGCTCGAATACGACGACGTGATGAACGAGCAGCGCCGCGTGATCTACGAGCTGCGCGACCAGGTGCTCGAGGGGGCCAACCTCTCGCAGGCCCGCACCGAGGTCGCCGGCGTGCTGGAGCGCACGATCGAGCAGTACACGGCGGGGGATTACGTCGAGGAGTGGGATACCGGCGCGCTGCTCGGCGCGCTGTCGGCGATCTACCCGGTCGGGATCGATGCCGCGCTGTTCGAACGCTCGCGCGTGGACCAGTCGGAGCTGCTCACGCTGGTGACCGAGGATGCGATCGAGCAGTACGACCGGCGCGAGGCCGAACTCGGCGAGGAGCTGATGCGCGCGCTCGAGCGCTTCCTGCTGTTGCAGATCATCGACGAGCGCTGGCGCGAGCACCTGCACGACATGGATTACCTGCGCGAGGGCATCCACCTGCGCGGCTTTGCCCAGATCGAGCCGCTCGTGGCCTATAAGAACGAGGCCTTCACGCTGTTTGAGGATCTGATGAACAGCGTCTGGACCGACTTCGCCCGGCTCGTCTTTCACGTCCAGGTGCAGCAGGAGGGTCCGAATGGGGACGGTGGCGCACCCGCGATGCTCCCGCGCTCCTACCAGCCGGCTGGCAGCTCCACCGGCGGCGCGTCCCGGGTCAGCTACTCATCCGGCGTCGCCCCGGGCGCCGGCGCGCTGGCGGCGGCCGCCGCGGAGGCGATCGCCGAGGCCGACGACGAGGCGCACGCCCAGCCGCCTGCACTCGCTGCCGTCGAGCAGCGCCGCGTCGGCTCCGATGAGCAGCTCGGGCGCAACGACCCCTGCTGGTGCGGCTCGGGCAAGAAGTTCAAGCGCTGCCACGGCGCATGACAAGCGGGCCCTCGTCCGAACCGACGCCGGCGCGTCTCGCGGCGATCCGCGGCCAGCTCTCGCTGCTCGCGGACTATCTTTGACCCGGCGAAGCTCGCTGAGCGCATCGCCGCGCTCGAGACGCAGATGGGGGAGCCGGGTTTCTGGGACGACGCGGACGCCGCGGCGAAGCTCGGAGCCGAGCACGCGCGCCTGACGCGGCGCCTGGAGGGCTTCCGGCGCGTCGCCTCAGACGTCGAGGACCTCGAGGCGCTAGTCGAGCTGGCCGAGGATGACGAGGAGCTCGCGCGCGAGCTCGACGGCGCGCTCGAATCGGTTGAGGAGCGCCTGCTCGCGCTGGAGGAAGAGCGCCTCTTCTCCGGCCCCTACGACGCAGGCGATGCGATCGTCACGGTCAACGCGGGTGCAGGCGGCACCGACGCGCAGGACTGGGCTGAGATGGTGCTGCGGATGGAGATGCGCTGGGCCGAGAAGCGCGGCTTCACGGTCGAGCTGCTGGAGGTCAGCCCCGGCGAGGAGGCCGGGATCAAGTCCGCCTCCTTCCGCGTCGGCGGTGAGAACGCCTACGGCCTCTACGGCTCCGAGAAGGGCGTCCACCGGCTGGTGCGGATCTCGCCGTTTGACTCGGCCAGCCGCCGCCAGACGAGCTTCGCCGGTGTCGAGGTCGCGCCCGTCGTGGCCGACGACGGCGAGATCGAGATACTCGACGACGACCTGCAGGTCGATACCTACCGCGCCAGCGGCGCCGGTGGTCAGCACGTCAACAAGACCGATTCGGCGGTGCGGATCACCCACCGCCCGAGCGGGATCGTGGTGCAGTGCCAGAACGAGCGCTCGCAGTCCTCCAACCGCGCGACGGCGATGGCGATGCTGCGCGCGAAGCTCGCCGAACGCGAGGAGCGCGCCCGCCAGGAGGAGATCGCGCGCGCCAAGGGGGAGGCGCAGGACGTCAACTTCGGCTCGCAGATCCGCAACTACGTCGTGCATCCCTACACGATCGTCAAGGACCTGCGAACCAACTACGAGACCGGCGACGTCCAGCGCGTGCTCGACGGCGACCTCGATCCGTTCGTCCGCGCCTACCTTTTGTGGGCCTCGCGCTCGTGACCCTCTTGGCGGGCCCCTCCCTCGCCGACCTGGTCGAGAGTGCGCTTGCGGAGGATCTCGGCGAGGGGGACGTGACCAGCACGGCGACGGTGCCCAAGGACGCCTGCGCCCGCGCGCGCATCGTGCAGAAGGCCGGCGGCGTGATCTACGGGCTCGAGGCCGCGCTGCTCGCGTTCCGCTGGATGGACCCCGGGCTCTGCATCGAGGAGCGCGGTCCCGAGCGGGAGTGGCGCGAGGCGGGGGCGGTCGTGCTCGTCGTGTCGGGCAACGCGCGGGCGCTACTGGGCGCCGAGCGCACGGCGCTGAACTTTCTCGGGCGGCTGTCGGGCATCGCCACGGCGACCGCGCTCGCGGTGCGCGAGCTGGAGGGGACGACCGCGCGCGTGCTCGACACTCGCAAGACGACGCCGGGACTGCGGGCGCTCGAGAAGCAGGCCGTGGCCGCGGGCGGGGGCACCAACCACCGAGCCGGGCTCTACGACGCGATCCTGATCAAGGAGAACCACATCGCGACGGCGGGAGGCATCGCAGCGGCCGTCGCGGCCGCGCGGGCGCACGCGCCCGGCCTCGAGGTCGAGGTCGAGGTGCGCGGCGTTGCGGAGATCGACGCGGCGCTCGCCGCGGGCGCCGAGCGCCTGCTGCTCGACAACATGAGCGTTGAGCAGCTGCGCGCCGCCGTTTCGCGGGTGGGGGGACGAGCAGCGCTCGAAGCGAGCGGAGGCGTCACGCTCGAGACGCTGCGAGCCGTGGCGGGCACCGGCGTAGACTTCGTATCGATGGGCTCGCTGACGCACTCGGCCGCGGCGCTCGATCTGTCGCTGGGTCTGGAGCTACTGCGATGAAGGCGCTGCCGATGGCCGCCGAGGGCCCGGCGCTGCTTGACCCGTCGGAGATCGCCGCGCTCTCGGCGGAGATCCGCTCGCTCGCCCGGGCCCGCGACGCGGTGATCCTCGCGCACAACTACCAGCTGCCCGAGGTCCAGGACGTCGCGGACTTCGTCGGCGATTCGCTGGCGCTGTCCCAGCAGGCCGCACGCACGCAGGCGTCGACGATCGCTTTCTGCGGCGTGCACTTCATGGCCGAGACGGCGTCGATCCTCTCGCCGGAGAAGACGGTGCTGATCCCCGACCGCGACGCCGGCTGTTCGCTGTCTGACTCGATCACCGCGCCGGCCCTTGCGGCCTGGAAGGCCGAGCATCCCGGCGCGATCGTCGTGATGTACGTCAACACCACCGCCGCGGTCAAGGCGCTCACCGATTACTGCTGCACATCCTCCAACGCTGTTGCGGTCGTCAGCCACATCTACGCGACGCACGGCGAGGACACCGAGATCCTGTTCGGCCCGGACATGTTCCTCGGCGCCTACGTCGAGCGCCGCCTGGGCCGGCGCATGCACGTCTGGGACGGCGAGTGTCACGTGCACGCGGGGATCCGCCCCGCCGACATCGCGGCGGCGCGTGCGGCTGCGCCCGACGCCGAGTTCCTGATCCATCCGGAGTGCGGCTGCTCGACCGCCGTGATGGAGTACGTCGCGGCCGGCGACATCTCGCCCGACGGGGTCCACATGCTCTCGACCGCCGGCATGCTCCGCTACGCGCGCGACGCGGCGCCGGGGTCGAGTGCGATCGTCGCGACCGAGATCGGCATGCTCTACCCGCTGCGCGAGGCCGCGCCGGCGGTCAGCTTCATCGCGGCCAACGAGCGCGCCAGCTGTCGCTTCATGAAGATGATCACGCTGCCGAAGCTGCGCGACAGCCTGCGCGACGGCACCCACGAGGTGCGCGTGCCGGAGCAGATCGCCGCCGGCGCGCGCACGGCGATCGAGCGCATGGTCGCGATA
>JBEKSK010000211.1:0-5341 GCA_049517155.1 Solirubrobacteraceae bacterium | reverse complement strand
ACTGCACCGCCCCGACCTCGTCTGCTGGGGCCCTGGGCTGCCGGTTGCGATCGAGGTCGAGCTGACGGTCAAGGCACCGCAGCGGCTAGCCGCGATCGTGCGGGGCTGGGCTCGCAGCAGGCTCATCGCCGGCGTCATCTACTACGTGACGCCTGCCACGGGGCGGGCACTCGCGCGGGCGATTCGTAGCGAGAGCGCGCAGGGGCGTGTCGTCGCGGCGGAGCTGGCCCGCGCCGGTGAGCCCGCGCAGTTCTCCTCGACGAGTTCCATCCCAAGCGCTCCGTAGCGTCGGCGGCCACTGTCAAACACCAACAAGGAGGACCCTGATGGCGACGATAAATCGGGTCGTGATCGTAGGCAACCTCACGCGCGATCCCGAGCTGCGCTCGACGGCCGGCGGGACGAGCGTGTGCCGCATGCGCATAGCCTGCAACACCAGCTGGCGCAACAAGGACACCGGGGAGCTCGACGAGCGTCCCAACTACTTCGACGTGTCCGTCTTCGGCGCGAGCGGCGAGGCGTGTGCGCGCTTTCTCGTCAAGGGGCGGCCCGTCGCCGTCGACGGTCGCCTCGAGTGGCACGACTGGACGACCGCGGGAGGGGAACAGCGCCAGGCGGTGGGGATCACCGCCGACAGCGTGCAGTTCCTGGCAGCGCGCCAGCGCTCAGAAGAGGAGGGGGACACGCCGGCGGAGCCCGCGGAGGCGATCGCTTTCTGAGGCGGCGTGCCCCGGCGCCGCGGGTTCGCCGCCCGGCGGCCCGCGGCGCGGCCGCGTCCGTAGCCCGCGACGCCGGAGCGGGCGTTATCCTGTTTCACACTGGCGGGCCGGGCAGGTCAGCTGCCGCACGGACACGGACAGGTCGAAGGTGACTGCTGTAGCGAAGGGCGTAGAGGAGCGGGAGCGGGTCATTGTGCGGTTTGCCGGAGATTCCGGCGACGGCATGCAGCTCGTCGGCGGGCGCTTCACCGATGCCACGGCGACGCTGGGCAACGACCTTGCGACGCTGCCGAACTTCCCGGCCGAGATCCGCGCGCCGGCCGGCACGCTCGCCGGCGTCTCGAGCTTCCAGATTCACTTCGCGGCGCGCGACATCGTCACGCCGGGCGACACGCCCAACGTGCTGATCGCGATGAACCCGGCCGCGCTGAAGGCGAACATCGGCGACCTCGAGCGCGGCGCGACGATCATCGCCAACGAGGATGCCTTCACGACGCGCAACCTGCAGAAGGCGGGCTACGCGGCGAACCCGCTCGACGACGGCTCGCTCGAGCGCTTCGTGCTGCGGCGGATCCCGATGAATACGCTGAGCCAGCGCGCCGTCGAGGGAATGGCCGACGTTTCGGCGCGCGACGCGCTGCGGGCCAAGAACCTGTTCGCGCTCGGCCTGCTGTCGTGGCTCTACGACCGCCCGACGTCGGTGACCGAGAGCTGGATCGAGAAGCGCTTCGCCGCCCGCAAGCCCGTCCTCGAGGCGAATCTCGCCGCGTTCCGCGCCGGCTGGGCGTTCGGCGAGACGACCGAGCTGATCGACGTCCAGTTCCGCGTCCCCGCCGCGCACGACATGCCGCCCGGCACCTACCGCACCGTCAACGGGACGACCGCGGCAGCGCTCGGCCTGGTCGCGGCGAGCGTCAGCAGCGGCCTGCAGCTCGTGTTCGCGTCATATCCGATCACACCGGCGTCGGAGCTGCTGCACGAGCTCGCTCGCTACCGCGAGGCTGGCGTGCGCACGATCCAGGCGGAGGATGAGATCGCCGCCGCGGGAATGGCACTCGGCGCCGCCTTCGGGGGCGCGCTAGGCGTCACGGCGACGAGCGGACCGGGGATGGACCTGAAAGCCGAGACGATCGGTCTAGCGGTGATGCTCGAGCTGCCGATGGTGATCGTCGACGTCCAGCGTGCCGGCCCCTCGACGGGCATGCCGACGAAGACCGAGCAGTCGGATCTGCTGATGGCGCTCTACGGCCGCCACGGCGAGTCGCCGCTGCCGATCGTCTGCGCTTGCACGCCGGCGCAGTGCTTCGACGCGGCGCTCGAGGCGGTGCGGATCGCGGTGCGCTACCGCACGCCGGTGATCCTGCTGAGCGACCTCTTCCTCGCCAACTCGTCCGAGCCCTGGCGGATCCCCGAGGTCGGCTCGTTGCCGGTGATCGACCCTGATTTTGCGAGCGCCAACGGGCACGAGCCGTTCGAGGCCTACGCGCGCAACGCCGACGGGGCGCGGCCCTGGGCGGTGCCCGGGACGCCCGGCCTCGAGCATCGCATCGGCGGGATCGAGAAGTCCCAGCCCAGCGGAGGGATCTCCTATGAACCCGAGAACCACCAGGCGATGACCGACGAGCGCCGCCGGCGGATCGCCGGGATCGAGGTGCCGCCGCTGCACCTCGACGCCGATCCGGACGCCGATCTTCTCGTGCTCGGCTGGGGCTCGAGCTGGGGCACGCTGCGGGCAGCCGTGCGGCGGCTACGCGACGGCGGGCATCCGATTGCCCACGCCCACTTCTACAACCTCAACCCGCTGCCGGCCAACACGGCAGAGGTGCTGGGGCGCTTCAAGCGGGTGCTCGTGGCCGAGATGAACGACGGCCAGCTCGTGCGCGTGCTGCGCGCGGAGTTCGGGCGCGAGATCGACAGCTACGCGGTGACCCAGGGGCGCCCGCTGCTCGCCGCCGAGATGGAACGGGAGATGCTCAACCGGCTATGAGACGAGGGACTGCGAAATGAGCGCCGTGGGCGCCACGAACGGGTCGCGAGAGCTGACCAAGGCCGACTTCCAGTCCCCAGCCGAGACGCGTTGGTGCCCGGGCTGCGGGGACTACGCGATCCTCGCCGCCGTGCAGGGCTTCCTGCCGGAGCTGGGGATCCCGCCGGAGCGGACGGTGTTCGTCTCCGGCATCGGCTGTGCGGGACGCTTCTCCTACTACATGAACACCTACGGGATGCACGGCATCCACGGCCGCGCCCCGGCGCTCGCGACCGGGCTCGCAGCCGCACGCGGTGACCTGTCGGTGTGGATCGTCTCGGGCGACGGCGACGCCCTCTCGATCGGCGGCAACCACCTGATCCATGCGCTGCGGCGCGATGTGCCGGTCAAGATCCTGCTGTTCAACAACCGGATCTATGGCCTCACCAAGGGCCAGGCATCGCCGACGAGCGAGCTTGGCAAGGTGACCAAGTCGACGCCGTTCGGGTCGGCGGACGCGCCGTTCAACCCGATTTCACTGGCGCTCGGCGCCGGCGCGACGTTCGTCGCGCGGACGCTCGACACCGATAAACACCACCTTCCAGCGATGCTGCGCGCCGCGGCCGCGCACCCCGGCGCAGCGCTGATCGAGATCTACCAGAACTGTCCGGTCTTCAACGACGGCGCCTTTGACGCGCTGAGCGACAAGCACACACGCGATGCGAACGTCATCGCGCTGGAGCACGGCGAGCCGATCCGCTTCGGCGCGGAGCGCGAGTTGGGCGTGGTGCGTGGCGCCGACGGGAGCCTGCGCGTCGCTGCGGTGGCGAGCGTCGGCGAGGACGCACTGCTGATCCACGACGCGCACCGCGACGATCCGAGCCTCGCTTTCGCGCTCAGCCGGCTGGCCGATGTCGAGGACGGTGCTACGCCGATCGGGATCTTCCGCGCGGCCCCGCGCGAGACGGCGTCCGCCGGCCTCGCGGCCGAGCTCTTGGCGGCGCAGGCGAGCTTCGGCAGCGCCGGACTGGAGCGGCTGCTGAACGCGGGCGACACCTGGTCGGTCGGCGGCTGAGCGCGAAGGCGCCGGTGGCGCTCGATACGCAGGCGGTCGGGCTGGCGTTCGAGCCGCACAACTACGCCGTCGGGCGCGAGAAGATCCGCGAGTTCGCCCGCGCCGTCGGCGAGAGCGACCCCGTTTACACAGACCTCGACGCCGCGCGCTCCGCGGGTCACGCGGACCTCGTGGCGCCGCCGATGTTCGCCGTCGTGTACTGCGCCTCCGCGATCGAGCAGGCGCTGCTTGACCCGGCGGTCGCGATCGACTTCGCGATGCTGGTACACGGCGGGCAGGAGTTCGAATGGGGGCCGCTCGTCGTGGCCGGCGATGAGATCACCACTCAGGTCACCGTCGCCGACATCCACGAGCGGCTGGGCATGCGGTTCTACGCCTTCGCCTCGCGATCCACCAACCAGCGTGGCGACGTGGTCGCCGGCGGCACCTGGACGCAGATCGTGAGACCGCGCGAATGAAGCTCGAGCCGGGCGCCGAGCTGGCGCAGCTGCGCGTCACGCCGGACCGCTACGCCAGCGTTCGCTACGCCGGCGCGTCCGGCGACTTCAACCCGATCCATCTCGACGACGAGTTCGCGAGATCGGTCGGGCTGCCAAGCCGGATCCTCCATGGCCTGTACACGATGGCGCTGCTCGCGCGCGCGCAGACCGAGGCGCTCGGGGGCCCCGGGCACCTCAAGCGCCTGGCGGTCCAGTTCCGCGGGATCGCCGTGCCGGAGCAGGAGATCGTGATCAGCTCGCTTGTCAAGGAGCGGGCCGGCGAGCGCGTGCTCGTCAGCGTGAGCGCCCAGCAGCTGGGCAAAACGATCGTCCGCGCGGCAACCGCCGAGCTCGAGGTCTGAGCAGACGCCGTCCGCCCGCGTCCGTCGGCTTCGTAGAATCGGGTCATGACGACGCTCACTGCGCGCCAAGAGATCATCCTGCGCAAGGTGGTCGAGAGCTATGCCGCGACCGGCCAGCCGGTCGCGTCCAAGACGCTCGCCGCCGACCCGAGCGTGGACTGCGGGCCCTCGACGATCCGCTACGAGCTCTCGGCGCTCGAGGCGCGGGGACTGCTTGCGCATCCGCACACCTCCGCCGGGCGACTGCCGACCGACGCCGGCCAGCGCTACCTCGTTGACCGCCTGCTCGCCGCGCCCGAGCAGCGCGGCACGGTGGCGGTCGATCTGACGAACGTTCGCCGTGAGCTCGACGACGCGCTGCGCGTCACGACCGAGACGCTGTCTGAGATCAGCAATCTGCTGGCGGTCGCCACCGCTCCGGCGCTGGATAGCGCCACGATCCGCCACATCGAGGTGCTGACGCTGCAGCCGAGCGTCGTGATGGTCGTGATCATCACCTCCTCCGGCGGCGTCTCCAAGTTCGTCGGCGCCTTCGAGACGGCGATCGACTCGGGGCTGATCGCCTGGGCCGGGGAATACCTCAACGAACGCGTCGGCGGCCTGCCGCTCGGCGCGCGGATGCTGCTCGGCAGGCTCGCCGACCCCGAGCTGAGCGTGCGCGAACGGGCCTTCATCGACCGGCTCGCCCCGGCCTTCACGCAGCTCGCGGGAGGTGGGGAGGACGTTCTCTACGTCGACGG
>JBEKSK010000210.1:0-5342 GCA_049517155.1 Solirubrobacteraceae bacterium | reverse complement strand
TCGAGGTCGACGGCGAGCGCATGACGATCGGCCGGCGCCCGGACTCTGCGGTGTTCCTTGACGATGTCACCGTCTCGCGGGACCACGCGCTGCTCGTGCGCCGCGGCAGCGACTGGTACATCGACGACTGCGGCTCGCTCAACGGCACCTACGTCAACCGCGAGCGGATCGACTCCCAGCGGCTCGCCGACGGCGACGAGCTTCAGGTCGGCAAATACAAGCTCACGTTCCGGGCGCGATGAGCACGACCGAGGCCATCGAGGAGCTCGAGCCGAAGCGTCCGGCGTCGAAGGCGAGCACGATCGGCGCCGTCTGCAAGGCGCTGTCGGCAGAGTTCCCGGACATCTCGATCTCCAAGATCCGCTACCTGGAGGACCAGCGGTTGCTGACGCCGCGGCGCACGCCGGGCGGCTACCGCCTCTACAGCGCCGGCGATGTCTCGCGCCTGCGCACGATCCTGCGCCTGCAGCGTGACGAGTTTTTGCCGCTGCGGGTGATCCGCCAGGAGCTCGCGTCCGGATCCACTGAGACCTCGGAGGTCTCGCCGACGGCCGGTGAGGCGCGCCGGCGCTGGCGCCCCAACGTCAGCGTGACCGAGGCCAACTCGTATTTCACGCTCGAGGACGTGCTCGAGGAGACCAAGGCCGACCCCAAGCTCGTTGCCGAGCTCGAGGACTATGGCGTGATCAAGGGCGAGCTGCGCAACGGCCGTCGCTACTACGACGACACCGAGCGCGAGATCATCCGCGCCGTGACCGAGCTGGCTCGCTACGGCGTGGGCGGGCGCAACCTGCGCGTTTTTCGCTCCTCGGCCGATCGCGAGGCCAACCTGCTGCAGCAGATCCTCGCGCCGGCGCTGCGCTCTCGCAATCCGCAGCGGCGCAAGGAGGCCGTGGAGGCGCTGGAGAACCTCGCGGCGGTGGCGACGCACCTCAAGCACCTGCTGCTGGTCCGTGACCTCCGCAAGATCGCAAACTGAGAGCAGGATGGAGGGCTCCAGCTCGGACGCCGGCGGCGCGCCGGCCGGGATGCGCTGGTGGGGCTGGGGACACGAGGACCGCCGTGTGGCGCTGAGCGCGCGTCTCGCGCAACTGCTCGACGAGTCGCTCGGACTCGACGGGTCGATGCGCGAGCCCGTCGCGCTCTCGCAGGTGGCGTTGCCGAAGGCGACGCTGACGCCGCGGGCGCGCCAGCGGCTGGCGGCCGTCGTCGGGCGGGAGTGGGTGAACACCGACGATACCTCGCGGATCCTCCACAGCGGGGGCAAGAGCTACCTGGATCTCGTCGCGATGCGGACCGGCACCCCGCGCGGCGCGCCCGATGCCATCGTCTACCCCGACAGCCACGAAGCTGTCCTCGCCGTGCTTTCGGTCTGCGCCAACGAGCGCGTGGCGGTCGTGCCGTTCGGCGGCGGCACGAGCGTGGTCGGCGGGCTGGCACCGATCGCGGGCAGCCAGCACGCGGTGATCTCGCTCGACCTGAGCCGCCTCACGGGCGTGTTCTCCGTCGATCGCCGGTCCCAGACCGTCAGCGTCGCGGCCGGCACGCTGGCGCCGGTGCTCGAGGCCGCGCTGGCAGAACTCGAGCTGACGCTCGGCCATTACCCCGACAGCTTCGAATTCGTCTCGATCGGCGGCTGCGCGGCGACACGCTCCGTCGGCCAGGCCTCCAGCGGCTACGGCAGCATCGACGAGGCCATCCACGGAGTTCGCTTCGCCTCGCCGGCCGGCGAGTGCTCGCCCGCGGCGCTGCCCGCGAGCGCGGCGGGGCCGGCGCTGCGGGAGCTGATCGTCGGCTCCGAGGGCGTGCTCGGCGTGATCACCGGGCTGCTGCTGCGCGTGCGGCCGCGGCCGGCGCACCGAATCTACGAAGGCGTTCTGTTCGAGAGCTTTGACGCGGCGGCCGACACGGTGCGCCTCGCGGTCCAGGATGAGGCGACGCCGGATGTCGTGCGCCTCTGCGACGAGGTGGCGACGCGACTGTGGCTGGCGGCGGGCGAGGAGCGCGACCGCGGCGTCCCGCGCGGGCGTCTCGGGCGGCGCGCTCGCGCGGCGGTGCTCGCGATCGTCGGCTGGGAGGGGCAGCGACTGTCGGTGCAGCGCCGGCGCCTGCACACGATGACGCTGCTGCGGCGCGGCGGCGGCGTGACGATCGGCGAGGGAGTCGGGCGGGCGTGGGCACGCTCCCGTTTCGCCGGCCCGTACCTGCGCGACGAGTTGCTGGCAAGGGGAGTGCTGGTCGACCAGTTCGAGACCGCCACGACATGGACGGGGCTCGCGCCGCTGCGGGCGGCCGTGACGGCGGCGCTGACGGGCGCGCTCGGCTCGCTCGGAACGCCGCCGCTGATCGGCTGCCAGATCTCCCACGTCTACGAGACCGGGGCGTCGCTCAGCTTCACGGTCCTGGCGCGGGCGCTCGAGCATCAGGAAAGCGAACAGTGGCGGGCCGCCAAGGACGCCGCCAGCGCCGCGATCGTCGGCTCGGGTGCCACGATCTCCCATCATCACGGCATCGGGCGCGACAACGCGCCCTGGGCCGCGAGCGAGCTTGGCCCGCTGGGCACGGCGTCGCTGCGAGCGCTGAAGGCGCAGTTCGACCCGCTCGGAGTGATGAACCCGGGCAAGCTGATACTGGCAGCCTGATCGCCATCGTGGACCCCGTGATTCCCGGCATCGTCGTGGCACCTGCGGAGGGCTTCAGCGGCCTCGTGGGCCTCGTTTTGTCCGACGCCGACGAGCACAGCGCGCGAGGCGTCGTTGCCGTGCGCCGCGAGCTGATGCAGCCGTGGGGCGTCGTGCATGGCGGCGTGTTTGCGACGATCGCCGAGACGCTCGCGTCCTGGGCGACGGCGACCGCCGTGGTGCCTGCGGGAGCGGCGGCGATGGGGCTCTCGAACTCCACGAGCTTCCTGCGGCCGATCGGCGCGGGCAACATTCACGCGCTCGCGACGCGTCGCCACCGGGGCCGCACAACCTGGGTCTGGGACGTCGACATGAGCGACGACGAGGGCCGGCTGTGCGCGACCTCGCGGGTCACGATCGCGGTGCGCCCGGCTGGTGGGGCGCAGGCCGCCGCGTAGCGCTTTGGGCGTCGGGCGCTTCGGTGCGGGCGCTCAGCCGCGGTAGCGGTTGGTGATCGGGAAGCGCCGGTCGCGCCCGAACGCGCGCTCAGTGATCTTGATCCCAGGCGGCGCCTGCCGGCGCTTGTACTCGGCGCGGTCCACGAGCGAGAGCACCAGGTCCACGGCGGCGGCCGGCAGGCCGCGCGCGAGCAGCTCGTCGCGGCCGCAGTCCTCCTCGACGTAGCCGCGCAGGATGGCGTCCAGCGTCTCGTACGCCGGCAGCGACTGATCGTCGCGCTGGCCGTCGCGCAGCTCGGCTGAGGGAGCCCGGTCGATGATCGAGGCCGGGATCGGCGCCCCGCTCTCGTTGCGCCACCGCGCGAGCGCGTAAAGCAGGGTCTTGAAGATGTCTTTGACGACCGCAAAGCCGCCGGCGGAGTCGCCGTAAAGGGTCGAGTACCCGACCGACATCTCCGATTTGTTACCGGTCGTCAGCACCAGCCAGCCGAACTTGTTGGAAAGCGCCATGAGCAGGTTGCCCCGGATCCGCGCTTGCAGGTTCTCCTCGGTCAGGTCTGGCGCCCGCTTTGCGAAAGCGTCGGCGAGCAGGCTCTCGTAGGCGGCCATCACCGCGCCGATCGGCAGCTCGAGCACACCGGCGCCGAGGCGTGCCGCCAGTGTGCGGGCGTCGCTCTGGGTCTCGCCGGAGGAGAAGCGCGACGGCATCACCACAACGCTGACCCTGGACGGCGTCAGCGCATCGGCGGCGATCGTGGCGACCAGCGCCGAGTCGACACCGCCCGAGAGCCCGAGCACGACATGGCCGAACCCGTTCTTGCGCACGTAGTCGCGCAGGCCGCAGCACAGCGCGGCGTAGATCTCCGCCTCGACCGGCGCGAGCGGTGCGGCGATCCTCTGCGCCAGCGCCTGACGCGGCGCGACCGATGGCGCGAGCTGGATGCTCGCGAGCAGTTCCGCCACCGCCGCGCCGGGCGCTGGCGGCTCGCGATGTGCGGACTGGCGGCGCCGGCGCGCCGCCGGTGCGGAGAGGTCGATGTCGCAGATCAGCAGTTCCTCTTCGAACTGCGCGGCTCGCGCCAGCAGCGTGCCGGTGTGGTCGACGACGAACGAATGACCGTCGAAAACGAGCTCGTCCTGGCCCCCAACCAGGGCGCAGAACGCGAACGCGGCGGCGTGCTCGCGGGCGCGCTGGATCACCATCTGCTCGCGCTGGCCGCCCTTCCCGGCGTGGTATGGGGATGCGGAGAGGTTCACGATCAGCGTCGCGCCCGCCAGCGCAAGCTCGGAGCACGGCGATCCGGGCTGCCAGATGTCCTCGCAGATCGTGATCCCGACGCGGTGCTCGCCGAGCTCGATCAGTCCCGCCGCAGTCCCGGCCTGGAAATAGCGCTGCTCGTCGAACACGCCGTAGTTCGGCAGCCGGATCTTGCGGTAAACGGCCGCGAGAGCGCCGTCCGCCAGGACCGCTGCCGCGTTGTGGACGTCGGCTGCGCGCTGCGGGAAGCCGACGATCGCCACGAGGCCCTCGGTCTGGAGGGCGAGGCGGTCGATCGCCGCGCGAGCGTCGCTGAGGAAGTGCTCCTTGTAGAGCAGATCTTCCGGCGGGTAGCCGGTGACCGCGAGCTCCCCGAACACGACCACCTGCGCCTGCTGCGCTCGCGCCGCCTCGATCGAGGCAGCGATCGCGGCTTCGTTTCCGGCGATGTCGCCGACCGTCGGATTGAGCTGGCAGAGCGCCAGGCGCAATGTGGCCACGCTCCGATTATCGAGCATTCACCCGCCGTCCCCACCGGCGGGCCACCGGCGTTTGCCCCGTGATGCCCCGATCGGTTTCCCGCGACTCTTACGTCCCGTTGACATAACCACTGCTCCAGGGTCGTAGTCTGTGCAGCTACCCTTACCCCTGCCGCTGGAGGAACCCAATGCGCCGCAGACCATCCGTGACCACCGTAGTTGCCTGCCTGGCGCTCTTCTTCGCGCTCGGCGGAAGCGCACTCGCCGCCAGCAAGTATCTGATCACCAGCACGTCGCAGATCAAGCCCAGTGTGCTGAAGAGCCTGCAGGGCAAGCGCGGACCGGCCGGCACTCCGGGCGCGCCCGGCGCCGCGGGCGCGGCAGGCGCGGCAGGCGCAGAAGGAGCGCTCGACACAACCGACGTCACCGTCGTCGACGGCCCGGCCACCGCGATCGGCCCGGACTCGACTGGCAGCTCCACCGCGGTCTGCGCGAGCGGCGACATCGTGCTCAGCGGCGGTTACGC
>JBEKSK010000209.1:0-5346 GCA_049517155.1 Solirubrobacteraceae bacterium | reverse complement strand
TCTTAGAATGCGCGAGTGTCCGCACCCGAGCGCTCAGGCGAGAACCGCGCGGTGGTGCACCTGGAGGCCTACGGCGTGCGCCTCGAGGTCGGCGTGGCGCCGCCGGAGCTGATCGAGCAGGTGCGTGCCGTGCTGCCGCCGGTCTGGGTTGCCTGCGAGGACCGCGAGCTCGACGCCCGCTTTGAGCTGTTTCCCCACGGCGGCGGCTACGAGGTCACCCGCGACGGCGACAAGCTCGCCCACGGCGCCTCGCTCGCCGTGAGCCTGGGCGTGCTCGAGGCGCAGCTGCGGATGACGATCGCGACGAGCGCGCCGCGCGGCGCCTTCATCCACGCCGGCGTCGTGTCGGTGGTCGGCGCGGCGATCGTGCTGCCGGGCTTCAGCTTCGCCGGCAAGACCACGCTCGTGCGAGCGCTGCTCGAACAGGGCGCCGGCTACCTCTCCGACGAGTTCGCGCTGCTCGACGAGGATGGGCATGTGCATCCCTACGCCAAGCCGCTGTCACTGCGCGCGCCGGGCACCGCGCGGCGCGACCACGCCGACACACGCGAGACGCACCCCTCCGTGTTCGGTGCGTCGATCGTCGATGCGGCGGTGCCGGTTGGGCTGATCGCCGCGCTCAGCTACGAGCCGTCCAGCGACTGGGCGCCCCAGACCCGCACGCCGGCGCAGGGGGCGCTGCTGCTGTTGTCGCACGCGTTGCGGGGCCGTGATGACTCTCAGCGCGTGCTGGCGATCGTCGGCGCCGCCGCGCGCGAGGCGCTCGTGCTCGAGGGCTCGCGCGGCGAGGCGCCCGCCGCCGCCGCCCAGCTGATCTCGCTGGCGCGCGAGCGCTCGCGCTGACCCGTCAGGAGCGAGGCGTGCGAGCGCGCCGGTAGGCGATCAGCGCCGCCGGCAGGCGGGCCGCGACGCGCGACGCGCGCGCGATTCGCGCGGCGGCGAGACCAGCGGCGCCGCGGCGAGCGAGCGCCGACTCGCGGCGCAGCTGCCCAGCGGGCGGCAGCAGCTTCGCCGCCGCGTAGCGCAGCCGCGCGGCGGCGCCGCGGCGCGCGCGGAGGTTGTCGAGCGAGATCACCGCGCGTGGCGCGCGACCGTCGCTGACGGCGCCGAGCAGCTCGTAGCGTGAGGGCCCGCCGCTCGCGATCGCCAGCCGGGCGGCCAGCGCCGCGCCCGCCTCACTTCGGCACAGGCGCGCGGCGAGCTCGGCCTCGATCCCCAGCTCGCGCGCGATCGCGAGCGCCGCACGCCAGTCCTCCTCGCCGACCCGCTCCAAGGCGCGCTCCAGATCGCGCCAGGCGCCGCTCGCGGCCCGGTCCTCGGGCTCGGGGTGAAGGGCGACGTTCAGCGTGCGAAGCGCCGCGTCGGGAATGCTGAGCGGGACGCCGGCGAGCAGCATCGTCTCGGTGTGGCCGCTGGCCATCGCCCAGACCGCCTCGCGGGCCAGCGTCTGCATGCCGTGCAGCGTGTGGTGGAGGTCGACGGCGGCGCCGTCGCCGGGCCGCACGTAGGTCCTGGCGTGGTGGCCGTCGCCGGCGATCAGCGGGTGCTCGCGCACCTCGAAGCCGCGGCGGCGCAGGAGCGCCCGCGCGGGCTCGAGGTCGGCTGGTGAAACGAGCAGGTCGCAGTCGCCGTACAGGCGGTCGGCCGGGTGCTCGGCGTAGAGCCAGCGCGCGATTACCGGTCCCTTCAGCAGGAGCGGCTCGATGCGCTCGGCCCGCATCGCCGTCACCGTCTCCGCGGTCATGCTGTCGATCCGCAGGCGCAGCGCGACCAACCCGGGGCCTGCCTGCGTTGTCCTCATCGTCCTAAGGTAGCCGCCGCGGCGGTGCTGCGGCGGTGATTGCCGCCACCGCCGTACGGGGTGTCCGTGCTAGCCGGTCGCGCCGGTGGCGCCGGTCGCGCCCGTGGGGCCCGTCGGGCCGCTCGCCGCGAGCACCGCCGTGATGTGCGCGCCCTCCGTCACCGCGAGGCCGGAGGCGGCCGCGCGGGGCAGGCCGGCGTGCAGGGCCACGACCGTGACGCTCCCGAGCACGTCGCCGATTCGAAAGACGACGAAGTCGGCCGACAGCGCCTTGCCCTTCAGGCGGATCAGGATCGGCTGGTTCAGCGACTGGGAGCCGACGCCGGCGCTTTCCTGCTTGGCGAAGTGCACGTCCTTCGCGCTGACGCCGGAAACCTTGCCCGAGGCCTTCACGATCGCCGCGACGAGCAGCTTGCGGCCGAGCGCCGAGGAGTACACGAGGTGCAGATCGCCGTAGAGGCCGGTGGCGCTGCTGGTCGAGCTTGCGAGCAGCACGCTCGCCGTGAGTTCGTTCAGCTTCACGCCGGCGGTCGTCGTGGCGGCGGTGAAGCTGCGTTCGTATTCCGCTGTCGTGTTGGCTCCGGGCGCGACGTAGCGGCTGACCACGGTCTTCGCGCCGGGCGCGAGGTCGGAGCTCGCGAGCACCATCTGCGAGAGGTCGGGCGTCCCCGCCGGCGGCGTCACCGCCTGGGCGATCGCGACCGTGAGGAACCCTCCGGCGATCGTCGCTACTGCGGCGGCGGCAAGCAGACGTGGGCGGCTGCGATTCATCGCGGACTCCTCCGGTGGAAACTGCGGGCGGTCACGAAGGAGCCTACGCCGTCCGTGCGGCGGCCGTGTCGAGCGCGGAGCGCGGGCTCGGGCACGCTGGCGAATGGAGTCGCCGGCGACTTCGAGTCGCGACCGGGGTGTATGAGAGATAGTCCTACGTTCTCAACGGAAGGAATTGACATGGCGGGAGAAATGCCGGCGGCCGAGCTCCACGCCGGGTTCAGCAGCTCGGGCGCAACCGCGACAGATTGGGCGGCGGGGCGCCGGCAGATCGACGAGGCGGAGGTGTTCTGGCTCTCGACGGTGCGTCCCGACGGACGCCCGCACGTCACGCCCCTGCTGGCCGTGTGGCACGACGACGCAATGTACTTTTGCACGGGTCCGGACGAGCGCAAGGCAAAGAACCTGCGGCAGAACCGGCAGTGCATTCTCACCACGGGCCGCAACGGACTCGACGGTCTCGATGTCGTGGTCGAGGGAGAGGCCGTCGAGGTCGGTGATGCTGCGGAGCTCGAACGGGTCGCCGCCGCCTACGAGTCGAAATACGGGGCGCACCTCACCGCGCCCGAGGGCACATGGTTCGGGCTCAGCGACGCGATCCGCGCGGGCAACGTGCTCGTCTTCCGGGTCACACCCACGATCATTCTCGGCTTCGCCAAGGGCGAGCAGTTCAGCCAGACACGATGGCGCTTTGCTTGATCGCAGCGGCGCCGTATCGCGCTCGGCGAGGCAGAAAGCACCGCCGGGGATGATCGGCCCCTGCGAGCCCTACGACCGGGAGTCGGTCGGCTCGCGGTAGGAGGTCTCACGGCGATTGTTATGGCGGCGCCGTCGGCTCACGCTTGTGCTGGCCGGGGCCGATTAGATTGAGAATGAACATTCCGTGGCTTTGAGGGTGCTGTCTTGACTGGCGTGCGTTCGGGCCGGGCTTCGCCATTTGCCTCGCGAGAAGAAATCGAGCGTCTGTGCATGCGCAGTCTGCTCACGAGTCCGCAGGAACGGTTCTTTTTCAAAGACCGTGATGGCCGCTTCGTGTTGGTCAGCGCCGGGTGGCTTGCGGCGTTTGGCAGGGGGCGAACGCTCGACGAGGTGATCGGCAAGACGGACTTCGACATGTTCAGCCGGTCGCACGCCGCCGCCGCGCTCAAAGACGAGCAGCGCGTGCTTGCGACCGGAGAGCGGATGGTTGGCAAGATCGAGCGCGCGACCTTCGACGACCGTCCAGATGCCTGGGTGGCGACGATCACGGAGCCGGTGTTCGGCGACGACGGCGCCATCATTGGTACGTGGGGGATCAGTCGCGACGTGACCGAACAGGTCGAGGCGGAGCGGTCGCTCGAGCATCAGGTGCTGCACGACGCGGTGACCGGACTGGCGAACCGGGTGGCGCTCATGGACCGTCTTTCCCGAGCGCTGATCCTGCTCGAGCGTCGGCCCGGCCGTGTCGGTCTCCTCTTTATTGACGTCGATACCTTCAAGGGCATCAATGACTCACTCGGCCACGACGCCGGCGATCGGGTCCTGACCGAGATTGGCCGTCGGCTGACGAGCGCCGCCCGCCGGATCGATACCGTCGCTCGCCTGGGCGGAGACGAGTTCGTGATCCTCGGCGCCGAGCTCAGCCATCACGACGATCCGCGGCTGATCGGCGAGCGCGTCCTGCAGGCGATGCGCTCGCCGCTGGATATCGACGGCCGGACCATAACCGTCACGGGCAGCGTCGGCGCTGCTCTCACGGGGAATCCGCTCGCCGACCCGGGCGAGCTCCTCCAGCAAGCTGACAGCGCGATGTACGACTCGAAGCGAGCCGGCGGCAACCGCTGTCAGATCTTCGGCCAAACACCAGCCTGACGAACTGGGGCGCCGGCCGGGGCTTTGTTATAAACGGGTCCGACGCCGATGCCATCTCACGCCGAGACCGTCGTGCTCCTCACGACCTGGAACCGCCCGGCGCTCCTGAGACAGTCGCTACCGCAGATCGAGCGGGAAGCGGCCCGCATCAGCGCCTCACTGGTCATTTGCGACGACCAGTCCACGGACGCGGAGACTCTGGGACTGTTGCACGCGGCGAGCGCTCGCGGCGCGGATCTGATCCGACGCCAGTATGTGCGAGCCGGGCACGGCGGCCTTGAGGAATCCGTTCACCTTCGGCCGAAGGACGCGCTGCGACGCCTCGTGGGCTCACCCGCGGGAGCCGACATCATCAGGCATTCCGCACAGAACGGGCACGGCGGGGACGCGGTGGCCAGGAAGGTGTTCGAGCTATGGGAGCGCCAGTTGGGTGCCGCCCACGTGAGCGCGCAGAAGAACAACCTGTTTGGCTTCCGGCACGTTCTGGCGACCCACCCCGGCGCGCGCTTCATCCTCAAGGTCGATGACGACGTGGTCCTCGCGCGCGGCGCCTTCGAGACGATGCTCGCCATCTGGGATCGCGCGTCGCAGGACGCGCACGATGTGCTCGCCGTGTCGGGACTCCGCACGGTCAACGAGCAGTCGCTGACTCGCTTTGACGGGTACACCACCACGTTGGGCGTGTGCAACGTCGCGGTGCTCTACCGGCGGGCGGACTGGCAGAGAATGCTCGCGGTGACACCCGAACGGGTCATCGTCCGCGATGGCTTCGACCTCGCGTTTGCGTGGCGCTATGCGCCGCGTCACCGGCCCGGCGCGGTTGCGGTTAGCGTGGCGCCGAGCGTCGTCTACCACACCGGGCTCAACGGTCTTCACGTGCGCGATCTCGATCTCAATTGTGAGTACCCCGGGGACGTCAGCTC
>JBEKSK010000208.1:0-5366 GCA_049517155.1 Solirubrobacteraceae bacterium | reverse complement strand
GCGCCACTGGAGCGCAACATCCTGCGGGTCGCGCTCGTCGAGATGCTCTACGGCGACAGCGTCCCAGCTGATGAGCCGATCTCGCCCGAGGGCGCGATCGACGAGGCCGTGCAGAGCGCGAAGACCTTCTGCGGGGCCGACGCGCCCGGTTTCGTCAACGGCATCCTCGACGCGATCCTACGCGATGTGCGCGAGAATGCCCGCTATGAGCATTCCTGAGAACCAGCTCGACGCGCTCATCGCGCGCCTCGAGCGGGCGGCTGAGCAGCTGCGCTCAGGGGAGCTCTCCGCCGACGCGGCGGCGACACTGGTCGAGGAGTGCGCGGCCCTGGCCGGCGAGGCGAGTGTCGAGCTCGAGCGCCGTGCCCGGGTGGAGCAGTCCTCCGCAGGCGCGCAGGGCAGTCTTCTGTAGTGGGCTATCCGGATCACCTGCGCGCGCGGGTCGATGTCTATCTCGCCGAGGTGCAGTTCGCGCAGGACGCCGATCTGGGCGGGCTCGTGGAGGCGATGCGCTACTCGCTCCTGGCCCCGGGCAAGCGCATCCGGCCCGTCCTGGCGCTGGCGACCGCGCTCGCTCTCGGCCGTGACCCGGACGATGTGATGGCGCTGGCGGCGGCACTCGAGCTGATCCACACCTACTCGCTGATCCACGACGACCTGCCGGCGATGGACGACGACGACCTGCGGCGCGGACGCCCAACCTGCCACGTCGCGTTCGGCGAGAACGTCGCGATCCTCGCCGGCGACGCGCTGTACGCCGAGGCGCTTCGCCACATCGCCGTGCACCAGCGCGGCGACGCGGCGCATGTGCTGCGCGCAATCGGCCGCCTGGCGGCGGCGACCGGCGTCGACGGCATGGTCGGCGGCCAGTATCTCGACGTCGCCGAACTCGCTCCGGCGGGGCCCGATGGGCTCCGCCGCCTGCACGCGCTGAAGACCGGGCGGCTGATCGCGGCGTCGGTCCAGTGCGTGCTCGAGCTTGTCCCGGCGGGCGAACCTGAGACAATCCTCTTCGGACAGTTTGCCTCGGAGCTCGGAGTGCTATTTCAGATCGTTGACGACATCCTCGATGTGACGGGTACCGACGCGGCCCTGGGCAAGCCCAGCGGCAGCGACGAGCGCCACGGCAAGCGAACCTACGTGTCCGAGCACGGCTTGGCTCGGGCGCGTGAGCTGGCCGCGCAATCCCATCGCGCAGCGCGCGCAGCGCTCGCCGGCGCGGCGCCCGGCGGAGCCGCCGAGCTCGAGCAGATCACGGATTTCATCTACACGCGAACCTCTTGAACCCGTCACCACCAAAATCACCGCGGCTGCTCGACCGTATCGACGGCCCGCAGGACCTGCACGGGCTCAGCGAGGACGAGCTGACGCGCGTCGCGCAGGAGGTGCGCGAGCACATCATCGCGACGGTGGGGGAGATCGGCGGCCATTTCGGCGCCAACCTGGGCACCTGTGAGCTGGCGGTCGCGCTGCACTCGCTGCTGGACTCGCCGCGCGACAAGATCCTCTGGGACGTCGGCCATCAGGCCTACCCGCACAAGGTCCTCACGGGGCGCCGCGACGAACTCGGGACGATCCGCCGCTACGGCGGCCTCGCACCGTTCTGCTCGATCGCCGAGTCCGAGCACGACATCATGGGGGCCGGTCACGCGTCGACGTCGATCGGCTACGCCGTCGGACTGAAGGAGGCGATGCGCGCGCGTGGCGACCGTGACGCCGGGCGCGTGGTGGCGGTGATCGGCGACGGTGCGATGACGGGCGGCGTCGCGTTCGAGGCGATCCACCAGGCGGGGGGCCTGGGCACGCCGATCGTCGTCGTGGTCAACGACAACGGAATGTCGATCGCTCCGAATGTCGGTGCGCTGTCGCGCTACTTCAACCGCGTGCGGCTGAACCCGCGCCTGTGGCATGCCCGCGGCGGGATCGAGGGTGGCTTGACGAAGCTGCCGGGCGGGATCGGCGCGGCGTTCGAGCGCTTCGGCCCCAACATCAAGGAGTCGATCAAAGCGTTCGCGGCTCCGGGCCTGTTCTGGGAGGAGCTCGACTGGGCCTACGTGGGCGTGATCGACGGGCACGATGTACGCGCGCTGCGGATCGCGGTACGCGACGCGCTCGCCGCGCAGCGGCCGGTCGTCGTGCACATCGCGACCGTCAAGGGCAAGGGCTTCGGGCCCGCCGAGAACGGGGGTCTCGAGGGCATGGAGCGCTGGCATGCGGCCAAGCCGCGCTCGATCGCCAATGGCGAGGTCGTTCGCTCGCATGCGACGGCCGACGTACCGCCGCCGCCGCAGTACACGACCGTGTTCGGCGAAGCTCTGCTCGAGGAGTGCCGCCGCGACGCCCGCGTCATCGCGATCACGGCGGCGATGAACTCCGGCACCGGTTTGAACATCGTGCAGGCCGCGATGCCCGAACGCTACTTCGACGTCGGCATCGCCGAGCAGCAGGCGGTCCTGTTCGCCGCCGGCCTCGCGCTCGAGGGGGCCCGGCCCGTCGTGGCGATCTATTCGACCTTCCTGCAGCGCGCCTTCGACCAGATCGTCCACGATGTCTGCCTCCAGCGCCTCCCGGTCGTGTTCGCGATGGACCGCGCCGGGCTGGTCGGCGACGACGGGCCGACCCACCACGGCGTGTTCGACATCGCCTACCTGCGGTGCCTGCCGAACATCGTCCTGATGGCGCCGCGCGACGAGGCGATGCTGGTTCACATGCTGCACACCGCGCTGGCGCACGACGGCCCATCGGCGCTGCGCTACCCGCGCGGCGAGGGTGTCGGCGTGCCGCTGCCGGCGCAGCCGGTGCTCGTGCCGATCGGAACCGGCGAGATCCTGCGCGAAGCACCCGACCGCGGCGTCGAGCACGGCCACCGCGTCGCTCTGCTCGGCTACGGCACGGGCGTCGGCAAGGCGCTCGCGACGGCAACGCTGCTCGAGCTGGACGGGATTGACGCGACGGTGGCCGACGCGCGCTTCGCCAAGCCGCTCGACAGCGGCCTGATCGCCCAGCTGGCCGCCGAACACGAGCTCCTGGTCACGATCGAGGAGGGCGTGCTGGGCGGCGGTTTCGGCAGCGCAGTCTGGGAGACGCTGAACGAGTCCGGCGGAGCGCCGACGCGGATCATGCGCGTTGGCGTGCCCGACCGCTACGTGACGCATGGAGCGCCCGCACTGCTGCACGACGAGATCGGCTTCACACCGGAGCGGATAGCCGAGCGCGTGCGCGCCGCGATCGACCGCCCGAGCTTCGCCGAACGGTAGCGGCCGATGCGACGCCGACAGCGGGCGCCCGATGTGTTGCCCGTCGCGGCGCGGGTGCTCGCCCGCGCGCTGGACGCGATCCGGGAGCGCTGAGTTGGCTGCGAAGGTCCGCCTCGACGCGCTGCTCGCCCAGCGCGGCCTGTTCGAGACCCGGACCCGCGCGGCCGCGTCGGTGCTCGCCGGCGAGGTGCGGATCGGCAACCAGGGAATGCGCGCTACCAAACCGGGGGCGCTGGTCGCAACCGACGTCGAGCTGTCGGTCGACGACGTTCCGCGCTTCGTCTCCAGGGGCGGCATCAAGCTCGCGAACGCCCTCGCCTCCAGCGGCGTGCAGGTCGCCGGCCGCCGCTGCCTGGACGTCGGCGCTTCCACAGGCGGCTTCACCGACTGCCTACTCGCGGCGGGGGCCGCCGCGGTCGTCGCGCTCGACGTTGCCTACGGCGAGTTGAGCTGGAAGCTGCGCGGTGATCCGCGCGTGACCGTGCTCGAGCGCTTCAATGCGCGCGAGCTTGCGCCCGGCGTGTTGCCCTACGCTCCCGAGGTGATCGTGGCAGACTTGGCGTTCATCTCGCTGCGCACGGTGCTTCGGCCGATACTGTCCTGCGCCGCGCCGCGCTTCGACGCGCTCTGCCTGGTGAAACCGCAGTTCGAGGTGGGGCGCGGGCGGGTCGGGCGCGGCGGTGTCGTCCGCGACGCAACACTGCGGCGCGCCGCGCTGCTCGATGTCGCGGGCACGGCGGTGGAGCTCGGCGCGTCGGTGCAAGGGTTCTTCGCGTCCGGACTGCCGGGTCCGAAGGGGAACATCGAGACCTTCGTGGCGCTCGCCGAGCGCGACCGCGGATCGGTCCGCGGCCTGGATGCGCTCGCAATGGCGGCTGACCCCGGATGAGCACCCGCGCGATCACCGTGATGACCCACGGTCGCCCGCAGGAGACCTCCGCCGCACTGCGAGAGCTCGGTGAGATGGCAGCCGCGGCCGGTGCGCTGCTCACACTCGATGCCGACGAGACCGCCAAGCACCCGCTCGTCGGCGACGTCGCCGGGCTCGCGTTCGACACGCCGGCCGCACCCGGCGCCGAGCTGTGCTTGGCGCTCGGCGGCGATGGCACCATCCTGCGCGCGCTGCGATCCTACGCGCGGACATCCGTACCCGTGTTCGCGGTGAACTTCGGCGAGGTGGGTTTTCTTTCGACGGTCGAGCCCGAGCGGATGCGCGAGGGGTTCGCGCGCGCGCTGGCCGGGACGCTCGACGTGCTGAGCCTGCCCGCGATCGAGGTCGAGGGCCCGGCTGGCAGCCACGTCGCGCTGAACGACCTCTCGCTGCATCGCAAGGTCGGCGGGCGGGTCGCCGAACTCGCCTACGGCATCGCCGGCGATGAGATCGGGAGCGTGCGCTGCGACGGCATCGTCGTTGCCACGCCGGCCGGCTCGACCGGCTACAACCTCGCCAACGGCGGCCCGGTGATGGCCTGGGGCGTCGCCGGCATGGCCGTGTCGTTCATCGCTCCCCACTCGCTCGGCGCCCGCGCCCTCGTTGTCGCGCCGGACGATGTGCTGATGCTGCACAACAGCTCCCGCGAGACGCTCGCCGTCTCCGTCGACGGTCGTCCGGTCGGCGAGATCGCGCCGCAGCAGGTGGTCCGCGCGCGCTTCGCGCACGACATCGCGAAGCTTGCGCAGATGGACGGGTCGAGCTTCTACCGGCGGCTGCGGGAGAAGTTCGGCCGGCTCTCGAGGTAGGGTCGCGCCGGTCCTTGCGCCGCTGCCGTGCGGGTTCTGTCCCCGCACGCTGCTACACCCTGTCGCATGCTGCTTGAGCTATCCGTACAGGATCTGCTGCTGATCGAGGAGGCGCGACTGGAGCTGGTCGGCGGCCTGAACGTGATCACCGGGGAGACCGGCGCTGGCAAGACGGTGCTGGCGCACGCTCTCGATTTGCTGCTCGGCGGGCGCGCGCGAGCGGGGATCGTCCGCCCCGGCGCCGCCGAGGCCTACGTCGAGGGCGTCTTCGAGCTTCCCGAGGGCCTGCGCTGTGAGCAACTCGCGCCGGACGCTTCGGAGCTCGTGCTGGCGCGCCGCGTCGGCGTGGACGGGCGCACCCGGGCCTAC
>JBEKSK010000207.1:0-5386 GCA_049517155.1 Solirubrobacteraceae bacterium | reverse complement strand
TGACGCCGTCGAGATGGCCCGGCAGTGGTAGCTGGATCAGCACGCCGCTGACATCAGGGTCGGCGTTGAGCCGCTCGATCAGCGCCACCAGTTCGGCCTCGCCCGTGTCCGCCGCCAGTCGGTGGTCGAACGACGCGATCCCGATCGCCTCACTCTCACGATGCTTCATGCCCACATACACCATGCTTCCCGGGTCCTCGCCGACGAGCACGGTCGCAAGCCCGGGCGAGCGCCCGTGGCGCTCGGCGAAAGCCGCCACCTCGCCGGCCAGCTCGGCGCGCAGCGTCGCGGCCACCGCCCGCCCGTCGATCAGCCGCGCGCTCATCTGCGCGTCACCGGCGCGAACTCGGCGATCAGCCGCCGTTCGGACCCGTCGGCTGCGAAGCGAACGATGACGATGCCGTCGCGCTCGAGACCGGTGACGACGCCCTCGCCGAACGACGCGTGCACGACGTCCTCACCGATGCGGTAGGCGGGCGCGGGCGATCGCCCTGATGCACTCGAGCCGGCGGCCACCGACGACGCCGCCCAGATTCCCGGAGCAGCCGGCGCGGCGGCGCCCCGCGAAGCGCCGATGCGCCCGGCACCTGAGCCGAACACGTCGTCGCTCGCGTCTGTCAGCGCCTGCGGGATCTCGTCCAGGAAGCGGCTGCGCAGGCCGAAGCTCTCCGCTCCGAACAATGTGCGCCGGCGCGCGTAGGTGAGCGTCAGCTCGCGCATCGCTCGCGTGATACCGACGTAGCAGAGCCGGCGCTCCTCCTCGAGCGAGCCCTCATCGAGCGAGCGCGAATGCGGAAAGACCCCCTCTTCGCAGCCGATGATGAAGACGATCGGGTACTCGAGGCCCTTCGCGTTGTGCAGCGTCATCAGCGTGACGAGGCCGCGGTCGTCGCGTCGCTCGTCGGCGTCGCTGACGAGCGCGATCTGGCTGAGGAAGGCGTCGAGCCCTTCGAGGCCCTCCTCCCCTTCGCCGCGCGGCACGCTCGGGCCGGCCGCCTCGAACTCCCGAGCGACGCCCACGAGCTCCTCCAGGTTCTCGATCCGTCCCTGTGCCTCGAAGGTTCGCTCTGCCTCCAGCGCCTCCAGGTAGCCGCTGCGCGCGAGCACCGCTTCGAGCAACTCGCCGACCGCCGCACCGCCTCTCGCCAGCTCGCGCAGCTCGCCCATCGTGTCCATGAAGCGCCCGATCGCGCTGATCGCGGCGCGCCCGAGTCCGGGCACTCGGTCCGGCGCGCTCGCGACGTCCCAGACCGGCTCGCCCAGGGTCGCGGCGTGGGCGATCACGCGCGAGAGCGACGTCTGCCCGATCCCGCGGCGGGGGCTGTTGGCAACGCGCGTGAAGCTGATCTGATCCGAGGGGTTGGCGAGCAGCGAGAGATAGGCGATCGCGTCCTTGATCTCGGCACGCTCGTAGAACTTCGTCCCGCCGACCACCTGGTAGGGGACCTCGGCTCGCACCAGGGCGTCCTCGAGCACCCTCGACTGCGCGTTGGTGCGGTAGAAGACAGCGACCTCCGAACGTGACACGCCGTCCTGCACGAAACCCTCGATCGCGCCCAGGACATAGCGGGCTTCGGCGTGCTCGTCGGCGAGCATCCGCAGCTTGATCGGGTCACCCTCACCGAGCTCGGTCCACAGGTCCTTCCCGACCTGGCCGCGGTTGTTGGCGATCACGGCGTTGGCCGCCGACAGGATCGTCTGCGTCGAGCGGTAGTTCTGCTCGAGCTTGACGATGTGGGCGTCCGGGAAGTCCTGGCCGAAGTCGAGGATGTTGCGGATGTCGGCACCGCGGAAGCCGTAGATCGACTGCGCGTCATCGCCGACAACCGCGATGTTGCGCCGCTCCCCGCTGAGCAGCGTCAGCCAGCGGTACTGGGCGTGATTGGTGTCCTGGTACTCGTCGACGAGTACGTGGCGGAACGCCTGCTGGTAACGCTCGCGCACCTCCGGGAACAGCTCGAGCACGTTGACGGCGCGGCCCAGCAGGTCGTCGAAGTCCATCGCGTTGTAGCGCAGCAGGTCGCGCTCGTAGAGCTCGAAGGCATCGGCAACGGTCTGCTCGAAGTAGGAGCCCACCATCGAGCGGTACTCCGCCGCGTCACGCAGGCGGTTCTTGGCGTCTGAGATCTGCGCGAGCACGGCCGCCGGGGAAAAGCGCTTCGGGTCGGCGCCGACCCGGTCGAGGCACTGCTTGATCAGCCGCCTGGCATCGGCCTGGTCATAGATCGTGAACTGGCGCGTGTAGCCCAGCCGCGGCGCCTCGACGCGCAGGATCCGCGTGCAGGCGGCGTGGAAGGTCATCACCCACATTCCCCGTGTGCTGCGGCCCAGCAGCAGCTCCACCCGGTCGCGCATCTCCGCAGCGGCCTTGTTGGTGAAGGTGATCGCGAGCAGCTCATCGGGGCGGGCCTCTCCGGTATGCACGAGGTAGGCGATCCGGTGGGTCAGCACGCGTGTCTTGCCGCTGCCGGCGCCGGCGAGGATCAGCAGCGGGCCGTCGGCGTGCGTCACGGCCTCCCGCTGGGGTGCGTTCAGCCCCTCCAGCAGGGCATCGATGCGCTGTTCGGCGACGCTTTGATCGGACACTTCCCCAGCATAGATGTGCCGGCGGCTAGGCTCTGCGAGAGATGGCTGCCACCGCTCCGCGATCGCGAGGCGCCACGGCGCTGAGCGATGGCGTGCGCGCGCACTGCGCCGCGATCGCCGGGGCGGCGGTTGCGGTGAGAATCGACCTCGCGGCGCTGGAGGCGCTCGCCGGCGAGCCCACCGCGACGCTCGACGCCGGCCTGCACCACCTCGACGGCTCCGCCGAGGAAGTGGCGCGCTACCTGCTGACGCTCGACTCGATCAACTTTGGCTCAGGCTGGTTTCCCACCTTGCGAAAGCGCCCCGGCTTCTCGGGCTATGCGACAGTGGCGAGCCGGCTGAGCGACCACTTTCGCGCCGAGGGCCCATGGAGCAACCGCGAGCTGCGCGCGCTCGACGCCGAAACGGTGGCGCGCACGCTCGGACAGACCGCCGACCATGAACTGATGGCGCTCTATGCCCAGGCGCTGCGCGCGCTCGGCGGCTGGCTCGGGAACCGCAGCGTGCTCGATCGGATCGGCGACGGCGGCGGATCGGCGCAGGCGCTGGCGGCGCAGCTAGCCCGCGCGATGCCGATGTTCGACGACCGCGGGTTCTACAAGCGCGCCCAGATCGTGCCGGCGAATCTCGCGCTCGCCGGGGTCGCGAGCTTCACGGATCTCGATCGCTTGACGATCTTCGCCGACAACCTCGTCCCGCATGTGCTGCGCTGTGACGGCGTGCTCGTTTACGAGCGGCGACTGGCAGCCCACATCGACTCCGGCCGTCCTCTGCGCATGGGGCCGGCCGAACGTGAGATCCGGGCCTGCGCCGTGCACGCCTGCGAACTGCTCAGCGTCCGCCTCGGCGTCAGCGCCCGCGTGCTCGACAACTGGCTTTGGAACCGCGGCCAGGCGCCCGAGTTCAAGGCGCGTCCCCGTCATCGCTGCCGCTGCGTGTTCTACTGACGCCGGCGGCAGGGCGCCCTCGGGCCCGGGGTCGATCCTGCGCGCGAGCGTGCGGGGCGCAGGCCCGCGCGTCAGCCGCCGGCCGGGTTGCGTCCGCGCACGGGGCGCAGGGCGTGGACGTTCTCGGGCTCGGCGGACGGCGCCGTGCCACCCAGGTCGGTGACCATGCGCTCGAGTTCGGCCACCCGCGCGGAAAGCGCGCGCATGGCGTCGGCGACAGGGTCGGGCAGGTGGATCCAGTCGGTGTCGGGCCCCTCGACACGGCGTCCGTCGATCCGCACCGGGTGGCCGGGCACGCCCACCACCGTGGAATTCGGCGGCACGTCTCGCACCACGACGCTGTTGGCGCCGATCTTCGCGCCGTGGCCGATCTCAATCGGTCCGAGCAGCTTGGCGCCGGACCCGATCGTGACGTTGTCCTGCACGGTGGGATGGCGCTTGCCTGTCTCGAAGCCGGTTCCGCCCAGCGTCACGCCCTGGTAGAGGGTCACGCCGGCGCCGATCACGGCCGTCTCGCCGACCACGACGCCCGCGCCATGATCAATGAACAGACCTTCGCCGACATGCGCCGCGTGATGAATCTCGATCCCGGTCAGACCGCGCGCGCAGTAGGCGATCACGCGAGGCAGAACCGGGACGCCGGCGCCGTGCAGCGCCGACGCGATGCGGTGCGCGAGCAGCGCTTGGACGCCCGGCCAGGTGGCGAGCAGCTCGAGCGACCCGACGCCGGCCGCGGAGGGATCGCGTTCACGCGCTGCGTCGAGGTCCCGGCGCACTTCGCGCGCCACGCGCGTGAGCGAGTAGAGCCCGGCCATAGCCGACACAGAGTAGCGAGCCACCCCGCCGGACCCGCGGTCCCACCTGGAATGGACCCCTACTGGGCCGAGAAGAACGGCGTCGACATGTAGCGCTCGCCGGAATCAGGGAGGATCACGACGATCCGCTTGCCCGCGAACTCCTCGCGCGCGGCCAGCTCCAGTGCGCCCGCGAGCGCGGCACCGCACGAGATGCCGGCGAGCAGACCCTCCTCGCGCGCCGCGCGACGCGCCATCTCGATCGCCTGCTCGTCGGTGACGGCGATCACCTCGTCAAGCAGGTCGCGGTTGAGCACGGACGGAACGAAGCCGGCGCCGATGCCCTGAATGCGGTGCGGGCCTGCTGGACGCCCGCTCAGCACGGCGGAGGTGGCGGGCTCGACCGCGACGATTCGGCAGCGCGGGTTGCGCGCGCGCAGCACCTCGCCCACGCCCGTGATCGTCCCGCCGGTACCGACGCCGGCCACCAACGCGTCCACGCGGCCGCCCAGCGCCGCCACGATCTCCGGGCCCGTGGTGCGGCGGTGGACCTCCGGGTTGGCCGGGTTTGAGAACTGGTCCGGCAGGAAGACATCCGCTTCGCCGGCCAGCTCGCGCGCTGCCGCGACCGCCTCCCCCATGCCGCCCATCGATTCGATGATCTCCACTCGCGCGCCGTACTGGCGCAGGAGCGCCGTGCGTTCACGGCTCATGCCCTGCGGCAGCGTGAGCACCAGCTCGTAGCCGCGCGCCGCGCAGACCAGCGCCAGCGCAATCCCGGTGTTGCCGCTCGTGGCCTCCACGATCGTCGTGCGCCCGGGCTCGATCTCCCCCGCCCGCTCGGCCGCGTCGATCATCGCCAGGCCGATCCGGTCTTTCACGCTGCCGCCAGGATTTCCCGCCTCGAGCTTGCCGTAGAGCTCGACTGAGGTGGCGAGCCGGCTCAGGCGCACGAGGCGCGTGCCACCGATGCATTCCGTAATGTCGGCCGGGATTTGCCCCATTCGCACGCAATCTATCGCCGCCGGTGCGACGGCGGTCAGCGGACGGGCTGCGCGG
>JBEKSK010000206.1:0-5388 GCA_049517155.1 Solirubrobacteraceae bacterium | reverse complement strand
GCTCGATGTGCTGGTGAGCATCTGCGGTCCGGCGGCGGTCCTTGCCATGCACGTCAACTACGGCCTGCGGGGCGAGGAGTCCGACGGCGACGAGCGCCACGTACGCGAGCTCTGCGCGACGCTCGGCGTGCGCTTGAACGCGGTCGCGGCGCCGCCGGCGCCGGTTCGCGGAAACCTCCAGGCCTGGGCGCGCGACCTGCGTTACGCGCGGGCGCTCGAGCTCGCCGGCGACGGCGCGCTGATCGCGACCGGCCACACCGCCTCCGATCAGGCCGAGACGGTGCTCTACCGGCTCGCCGCATCGCCCGGCCGCCGCGCGCTGCTCGGGATGGCGGCGCGCGAAGGGCGGCTCGTGCGACCGCTGATCGGCCTGACGCGCGAGCAGACCGCCGCGCACTGCGTCGCGCGCGCCCTGCGCTGGCGCGACGACAGCTCGAATGACTCGCGGCGTTTCGCGCGAGGCCGCGTGCGCCACGGCGTGCTGCCGGCGCTGCGTTCTGTGCACCCGGCCGCCGAGGCGAACCTGCTGCGCAGCATCGAGATCCTGCGGGCCGAGTCCTCGGTCCTCGACAGCGTCGTTGACATCGCGCTGGCGGGCCGCCGGCGGATCGCGCTGACACGGCTCGCCGAGCTGCCGCCGGCGCTGGCCCGCCTGGTCGTGATCCGCCTGGCCGAGGACGCGGCGGGCGAGCCGCTGGCGGGCGTTGGATCGCGCCTGCAGGAGCTCCTGGCGCTGGGGGCCGCGGGCGGCAGCGCCTCGCTTGACGTCGGCGCCGGCACACGGGCGCTCGTCGAATACGGGGTGCTTCGGTTCACGCGGGAAACGCCGGTGGCGATCGGGCACGCGGCGACGCTACGCCTGCCCGGAACCGTCGCCTTCGGCGGCTGGTCGCTGCGTGCGACGCTCGAGCCGGCCGCCGCGACGGCGCTCGCGCACGCCGGCGGCGAGGTCGGGCTGCTGGACGCCGACCGCACGGGTGCCGGCCCGCTGACCGTCCGCGCGTGGCGCGCCGGCGATCGCATGCGCCCACTCGGCCTGCATGGCTCAAAGACCCTCTCGGACCTCTTCACCGACCGGCGGATCCCCCGCGCGGAGCGTGCGTCGTTGCCGATCGTCCTGAGCGGGGCGGAGATCGCGTGGGTCCCGAGCGTCGCCACGGGCGATCCGTTTCGCGTGCGCGAGGACACGCAGCGGCTCGTGCTGCTGCGCGCGGCGCGGCCGGCCACCGTGACCGGCGAGCCCGGGCCACCAATAGACTGACCCGCTCGATGGACGATCCGCTGCTGGGGGAGACCCTCGTCGAGGCCGATGCGCTCAAGCGTCGCGTGCGCGAGCTCGGCGAGGAGGTCTCGCGCGACTATGCCGGGCGAGACCTGCTGCTCGTTTGCGTGCTGAAGGGAGCGGTGTTCTTCGCGGCCGATCTAATGCGCCACATCGAGGTCCCCTGCGAATTGGACTTCATGGCCGTCGCCTCCTACGGCTCGGCGACCGACTCCTCAGGCGTCGTGCGCATCCTCAAGGATCTCGACGCGCCGATCGAGGGCCGCCATGTGCTGATCGTCGAGGACATCGTGGATTCCGGCCTGACGCTGCAGTACCTGTTGCGCAGCCTTGGCGCACGCAATCCCGCCAGCGTCGAGGTCTGCGCCCTGCTGACCAAGCCGGATCGCCGCAAGGTCGAGCTCCCGGTCCGCTACGTCGGTTTCGAGATCGCGGATTGCTTCGCGATCGGCTACGGGCTCGATCACGCCGAGCGCTACCGCAATCTTCCCTACGTCGCCGCGCTGGCCGCCGCCTGAGCAGCGCTGCATGCCCGCTATCAGGCTGATTTGGTCGTAAAGGCGCCGTGGTACGCTTGCGACCCTTGGACATGATGTCCCCGACCCTGCGGAGCATGCAATGAACCGCGTCTTCAGAGGCGCCCTCTTCCCGATCCTGATCGTCATCGTGCTCGCGTTCTTCGTCGCGAAGCTCGTGTCGCCGCCCTCCTCGAGTGGGGTGCTGCACAACTATCAGTCCTTCACGACCAAGGATCTGCCCGGCGGGCTCGTCAAGTCGTTCACGGCGGACACCAACAGCAACTCGATCAACGTCACGCTCAAGGACAACACGCGCTACTCGGTCGGCTACGACCCGGGCACCGCGATGCTGACGCAGGTGATCGCGCAGGCGAAGGCCTACGACGCAAGCCACCCTGCCAGCCAGGTCTCTTACAACGTCCTGCCAAAGAGCTCCAGCACGTGGTCCTCGCTGCTGCTGTACCTGCTGCCGTTCGTGCTCTTCTTCGGCCTGTGGTTCCTGCTGATGAACAACCTGCAGGGCGGCGGCTCCAAGGTCATGTCGTTCGGCAAGTCGCGCGCCAAGCGGCTCTCCGCAGACTCGCCGAAGATCAGCTTCCGCGACGTCGCCGGGGTCGATGAGGCGGTCGAGGAGCTGCACGAGATCAAGGAGTTCCTCGAGAACCCGAAGAAGTTCCAAGCGCTCGGAGCGCGGATCCCCACCGGTGTCCTTCTTTATGGCCCTCCGGGCACCGGCAAGACGCTGCTCGCCCGTGCGGTGGCCGGTGAGGCTGGCGTCCCGTTCTTCTCGATCTCGGGCTCGGACTTCGTCGAGATGTTCGTGGGCGTGGGCGCCTCCCGCGTGCGCGACCTCTTCGAGCAGGCCAAGCAGAACAGCCCGTGCATCATCTTCATGGACGAGATCGACGCCGTCGGGCGCCACCGCGGCGCCGGCCTCGGCGGCGGCCACGACGAGCGCGAGCAGACGCTCAACCAGCTGCTCGTCGAGATGGACGGCTTCGAGGCCAAGGACAACATCATCATGATCGCGGCCACCAACCGGCCCGACATCCTCGACCCGGCGCTGCTGCGCCCCGGCCGCTTCGACCGCCAGATCGCCGTCGACCGCCCCGATCGCAAGGGCCGCGCGAAGATCCTCGATGTCCACACCCGCGGCAAGCCGCTCGCCAAGGGCATCAACATCGATGCGCTGGCCGGCCAGACGCCGGGCTTCACCGGCGCCGATCTCTCGAACCTGATCAACGAGGCGGCGCTGCTCGCCGCGCGCACCGGCAAGCGCGAAATCGGCCAGATCGAGCTCGAGGAGGGCATCCTGCGCGTGATCGCCGGCCCCGAGAAGAAGACGCGCGTGATGAGCGAGCGCGAGCGGATGATCACCGCCTACCACGAGATGGGGCACGCGATCGTCGGTCACTACCTCGAGTTCGCCGACCCCGTGCACAAGATCTCCGTCGTCTCGCGTGGCCGCGCGCTCGGCTACACGATCTCGATGCCGACCGAGGACCGCTTCCTGACGACGCGCTCGGAGCTGCTCGACACGATGGCGATGACGCTCGGCGGCCGCGCCGCCGAGGAGGTCGTGTTCGGCGAGATCACGACCGGAGCCTCCAACGACCTCGAGAAGGTGACGGCCACCGCCAAGCAGATGGTGATGCGCTTCGGCATGAGCGACAAGCTCGGCCCGCGCGTGTACGGCCACGATCATGGGCAGCCGTTCCTCGGCCGCGAGTTCTCGACCGAGCCCGACTACTCCGACGAGATCGCGCGCGAGATCGACGACGAGGTGCGCCAGATCATCGAGGGCGCGCACGAGCGCGCCCGCGCGATCCTCGGCGAGCAGCGCGAGCGCCTCGACCGCATCTCGCAGATCCTGCTGCGCCGCGAGACGATCGAGAAGGAGCAGTTCGAGAAGCTGCTGGCCGACGCCACCGAGGCCGACGTGTTCGGCCCCGACGAGCCCGACGCCCCGGCGCTCGCGCCCGGCCCCGTGCCGGCGCCCGAGCGCGCCCGGCCCGAGACGGCCCGCCCGCTGCCGCGGCCCGGCCTCGCCGCCGAGCTGCGCGCCGACGAGCCCCGCCGCCCCGACCTGGGCTGAGAACCCACTCCAGACCGACCGCACGCCAGGATTTCGGCCCGGGCTGCGGCGCTCTGGCACGATTGCCGCGTGTGCGGCACCGTGCGGATCATGGGGATCCTCAACGTCACGCCCGACTCCTTCTCGGACGGCGGGCGCTACGTCGATGCCGCCGCCGCGATCGAACACGGGCTGGAGCTCGCCGCGCAGGGGGCGGCGATCGTCGACGTGGGCGGCGAATCGACACGCCCGGGAGCCGCGGGCGTGGGGCTGGGCGAGGAACTGCGCCGCGTCGTGCCGGTGATCGAGGGCCTGCGCGCCGCCGGAATCGAGGCCACGATCTCGGTCGACACCTCGAAGCTCGAGGTCGCACGCGCAGCGCTCGACGCCGGCGCCACGTTCGTCAACGACGTGACGGCATTCCGCGCCGCGCCGGCGATGGCGGCGCTCGTCGCCGAGCGTGGCGTCGAATGCTGCTTGATGCACATGCAGGGCGAGCCAGGCACGATGCAGAACGATCCGCTCTACGGCGACCTGATCGGCGAGGTCTGCGCCTTCCTGCGCGAGCGCGTCGACTTCGCGCTCGACGCGGGGATCGCGCGCGCGCGGATCGCCGTGGACCCGGGGTTTGGCTTCGGCAAGACCGTCGAGCACAACCTCGAGTTGCTCGACCGCCTGAACGAGCTCGCGGCGCTCGGGCAGCCGATCCTGATCGGAACCTCGCGCAAGTCGTTTCTGGGCGCGCTCACCGGCCGGCGCGAGTCCGACCGCCTCGCCGCGACGATCGCCACCAACGTCATCGGCCTGCTGCGCGGTGCCAGCCTGTTCCGCGTGCATGACGTCGCGGCCGTGCGTGACGCGCTCGCGGTCGCGGCTGCTACGGTCAGAGAGCGATGAGCGACGAGCCCGACGACGAGCTGGACTCCGACGACGAGCTCGATCTCGATGGTGGGCCGCAGACCGTCGTCACGATCGAGATCTCCGGGCTGTCGCTGTACACGCACGTCGGCGTCAGCGCGGCCGAGCGCGAGGTCGGCCAGCGGCTGCTGTTCGACATCCGCATCGACGTCGGCGAGTCCGACGCGACCGAGACCGACCGTCTCGAGGACACCGTCGACTATGGCGAGGTCTGCCAGCTGGTTGCGCTGGTCGCCCAGCAGCGCAACTACCGGACGCTCGAGCGGCTGTGCACGGTCGTGGCCGATCGGATCATCGAGGACTTCGGCGCCGAGGCGGTCTGGGTCAAGGCGGCCAAGCCCGAGCCGCCGATCCCGCTGGCCGTCGAGGAGGTCTCGGTGGAGGTCTGGCGCGAGCTGCCCGAGTGAGCGGCGAACGCGTCGGCTACCTCGGCCTGGGCTCCAACGTCGGCGACCGGCGGGCCAACCTGCAGGCCGCGCTCGACGGGCTGCTCGCGTGCGGCGTTGGGGTGCTGGCATCCTCCAGCGTCTACGACACCGACCCGGTCGGCGAGATCCTCGACCAGCCGGCCTTCCTCAACGCCTGCCTTGCAATCG
>JBEKSK010000205.1:0-5413 GCA_049517155.1 Solirubrobacteraceae bacterium | reverse complement strand
GAGAAGGCGATCGCCGAAGCGAAGGAGGAGCTGGCCGGTCTGCAAGGGGTAGAGGGCGAGGTCGGCAGCGGCATCGCCGGCGAGGAACTCGCCGCGTTCGGTGCCGGGCTCGACCTGCTGATCGTCGGCTCACGCGGCTACGGCCCGATCCGCCGGCTGATGTTCGGCGGCACCGCCGCCTATCTGGCGAGCAATGCGCGCTGTCCGCTCCTGGTCCTGCCCCGGCTGGGCGAGGATGAGGGCGCTTCCGCGCCCGCCTGAGTGTTCGCCCGCAAACGCGCGCGGCGGAGCGCGCCGGGGCCTGCGGCGTGGGCCCGCCAACAGGTAGTCTGAGGAGCCGATGGACGACGACACGCTGATGACGGCCGCCGACCATGAGGCGCTCGTGGCCGAACTGGCCGCGCTCGAGGGCGACGGCCGCCGGGGGATGGCCGAGCGGATCAAGACGGCGCGCGAGTGGGGCGATCTGAAGGAGAACTCCGAGTATCACGACGCCAAGAACGACCAGGCGCATCTGGAGACGAAGATCGCGTTGCTGCGCGAACGCCTGTCGCGGGCGAAGGTTGTGGAGAGCGGGGCGGGCAACGGCGGCGTGATCGGCTTTGGCTCCACCGTGCTGGTGCGCGACGAGGAGGGGCGCGAGCAATCCTTCGAGATCGTCAGCTCGCAGACCGCGGCGCCGGCGCAGGGAAAGATCTCGGTCGAGTCGCCGGTTGCGCGCGGGCTGCTGGGGCTCTCGGCCGGCGAGGATGCGCAGATCACGCTGCCGCGCGGCACGCGCCGCTACACCGTGATCAACGTGGCGTGACCGCGAGCGTGTAGGCGAGCCACTCGGAGCGCTCCGCGCCGGTGCGGTCGTAGAGGCCCTGCGCGCGGATGTTGTCCGGCGCGGTCTCCCACTCGAGGATTGCCACCCCGCGCGCCGCGCACTCGGCCGCGCAGGCCTCGATCAGGGCGGCACCGACACCGCTGCCGCGGGCCGACGGGTCGACGTAGAGGTCGTTCATCAGACCGATCGGCGACGCGGCGAGGGTGGAGAACGTCCAATACAGGGTGGCGAAGCCGGTCGGCGCGCCGGCGCCGCCATCGTCGCGAGCGATGAACTGAATGCCCGCGGTCTCGGGGTTGGCGAGCAGGTTCTCGCAGAGCTCGAGCAGCGCCGCGTCGCTCGGTGAGACCTCGTAGAAGTCGCAGTAGCCGCGCATCAGCCGCAGCAGCTCATCGAGGTCTTCGCGTCCGACGCGGGCGATCACGGACCGGTGTGCGAGAGGTGCGCTTCGAGGATCGCTGGGTCGGCCGTCTGCGGTCTGCGGCGGAAGAAGTCGGGTCTCACCGCCCACTGCGCGGCCATGAAGACGAAGCCGAGCAGCAGACCACCGATCCCGATGATGATCGGCACGGATATGCCGAGTACGGGTTTCGAGTAGTCGTTGACGCTGTGTCCGTAGAAGATCGCCGCCTTGATGAAGATGCCGAACATCATCAGCCCGCCGAGGAGCGGCACCAGGCCGATGAGCAGCAGTCGGTGGCTGCTGCGGAAGATCTCGCGGCGGAAGTACACCACGCACGCGATGCCGGTGAAGCCGTAGTAGAAGCAGATCGCGTAGCCGAGACCGGTGATCGAGTCGCCGAGCACGTTTCCGCTCGTGTCGAACACGAGCAGGCCGACGGTCCAGATGATCGACACGCCGCCCATCGCCAGGGTCGAGAAGCTCGGCGTCTGGAAGCGGGGGTGGACGCGGGCGAACGCCTTCGGCAGCGCGCCCCAGCTCGCCATCGAGATCGTCGTGCGGGCGGTCGGCAGAATCGTCGTCTGGGTCGACGCTGAAGCGGACGTGAGCACCGAGAACAGCAGCAGCTTCTGCAGGATGCCGGACCCGAAGACACGGTTGCCGAGGCCGCTGAGCACGTCGTTTGAGTTGTTGATCAGGTAATGCGTGCCCGCGTCAGCCTGGGCGGCCGTGGCGACGATCAGGTAGATCAGCACGAGCAGCACCGTCGAGAGAACCGCGGCGCGGCCGGGGCCCTCGGCCGGGTTCTCGGACTCCTCGTTGACCGCGACCCCCGAGTCCCACCCCCAGTAGATGAAGATCCCCAGCAGCACGCCTCCGATCAGCGCGTTGACGCTGAGCGCGAACGGGTTGAACCAGCCGATCGCCACGTGCAGCGAGCTGGCCGGGGCGCCGTGGCTGTACACATCGACAAGGGCTGTGACCGCGAAGACGCCGAGCGTCACGCACTCGAAGGTCAACAGTGCCGCCTGGATGCGCGCCGAGAGTTCGATGCCCCGGTAGCAGATCCACGTCATCAGTCCGATCCAGACGACTGAGCCGATGACGATCGCGGTCGTCGAGTTGGAGGCCGAGGTCCAGCCGACGAGCTTGTAGGTGTAGATCGATGCGATATCGGCCAGCGAGGCCATCACGATCACGTCCGCGAGCACGATCGCCCAGCCGTTGATCCAGCCGATGATCGGCCCCATCGCGCGGGTCGTCCAGGCAAATGTCGTGCCGGCGTCGGGATCGGCGAGGTTCAGATAGCGGTAGCCGGCCGAAATGAAGAGGATCGGGATGAATGAGACGATCAGGACCGCGGGGGCGTGGGTCGTGAGGCCGGTGACGGCGACGACGAACCCGAGCGTGGTGGCGAGGCTGTAGGCCGGGGCCGTGGAGGCGACGGCGATCACGAGGTTGGACATGTAGCCGAGCGCGCCGGCCTTGAGCCCCTTCTCGCCGGGGGCGCTCGTGTCCCGCGGCGTCGCTGGCGGAGCCGGTATAGCTGCGCTTTCCAACCTGAGCCTCCCTCGCATCGTCGGGCGGAAGCGCAAACCTAGAGTGACGGTGGGTTCGCCGCAATGTGCGGATGTGACCAAAGATCTGCCTCGGATTGTCCACGATGTACAACCCGAGGGTCCTTCATCGGCCGTTTCGCAGCTTGCGAAGCGCCCTAGCGCGCGCTAGCGTGGACAGAGCGGAGTAATTCCCACTGGAAACGGAGACTTTCGATGGCCAACAGGGCGGTCCTCCACGGCGGTCCATACTCGGCCGCGGCGCTCTCGGAGCAGGCGCGCCGCCACCTCTGGATGCACTTCACGCGGATCGGCGACCATCCGCGCGCGCCGATCCCGATCATCGTCTCCGGTGAGGGCTGCTACGTCTACGACGCCGACGGCAAGCGCTATCTCGACGGGCTCTCGGCGCTGTACTGCGTCAACGCCGGCCACGGGCGCCCGGAGTTCGCGGCGGCGGCGGCCGCGCAGATGGCGGAGCTCGACTTCTTCACGACCTGGAGCTATGCGCACCCGCGCGCGATCGAGCTGGCGACGCGCATCGCCGCCCTCGCGCCCGGCGACCTCAACCGCGTCTTCTTCACCTCGGGCGGTTCCGAGGCGGTTGAGTCGGCGCTCAAGCTCTCGCGGGCCTACCACCGGCTCACCGGCAACGCCCAGAAGACGAAGGTGATCGCCCGCGAGGTGGCATACCACGGCACGACGCTCGGGGCGCTCTCGGCCACCGGGATCACGTCTCTGCGCAGCCAGTTCGAGCCGCTCGCACCCGGCGGCTGCCACGTGCCCAACACCGACTCCTACCGCTGGCCCCCGGACCGCGACCCGCTGTGGGCGGCCGAGCAGATCGCCGCGCGGATCGAGTTCGAGGGGCCGGAGACCGTGGCGGCGGTGATCCTCGAGCCGGTCCAGAACGGGGGCGGCTGCATCCCGCCGCAGGAGGGCTACTTCCAGCGCGTGCGCGAGATCTGCGATGAGAACGATGTTCTGCTGATCTCCGACGAGGTGATCTGCTCGTGGGGGCGCATCGGCCACTGGTTCGGCTCGTCGCGCTACGGCTACGTGCCCGACATCATCACCACCGCGAAGGGGCTGACCTCGGCCAACGTGCCGATGGGCGCGATGATCGCGTCCGACCGGCTCGCCGAGCCGTTTCTGTCGCATGGGCAGATGTTCGCCCACGGCTTCACGTTCGGCGGCCACCCGGTGGCCGCCGCCGTCGCGCTGGCGAACATCGAGATCCTCGAGCGTGAGGACCTCTGCGGGCACGTGCTCGCGAAGGAACCCGAATTTCGCGCGATGCTCGAGGGGCTGAGCGACATCCCGATCGTCGGCGAGGTTCGCGGCGCCGGGTTCTTCCAGGCGATCGAGCTGGTCAAGGACCGCGAGACCAAGGAGACGTTCAGCGACGAGGAGGCCGAGCACCTGCTCTACGGCTTCCTCTCCGGCGCGCTGTACGAGCACGGTTTGATCTGCCGTGCCGACGACCGCGGCGACCCGGTCGTGCAGCTCGCGCCGCCCCTGATCTGCGACACCGAGCAGTTCGAGGAGATCGGCGCGGTCCTGCGCACGGTCCTGACCGAGGCGAGCGAGCGGCGGTTCTAGTGACGGCGTTCGCCCACCGCTCCGCGCCGGCCGGCTGAGGCTGGGGCGTCGCGGTGCTCAGCGTCAAGGATCTGGTCGCTGCGCTCGAGCTCGAGCTGGTCGCCGGCGAGCGCTCGGCCGGGGCGCCGATCCGCTGGGTCCACGTGTCGGAGCTGGAGGACCCGGCGCCGTGGCTCTCGGGCGGCGAGCTGCTGCTCAGCACAGGCATGCAGCTGCACGACGAGGAGTCCCAGCGGGCCTACGTCCGCCGGCTCGTCGAGCACCACCTCGCGGGACTCGGATTCGGCCTGGGGTTCGCGCATTCCGCGCTGCCCGCGGCGCTCGTCGACGAGGCCCGCGAGCTCGAGTTCCCGCTGTTCGCCGTGCCCTATGAGATGCCGTTCATCGCGATCACCGAGCGGGCCTTCAGCAGCCTGGTCAACGAGCAGCTCGACGTGCTCCAGCGAGCCGTCTCGATCCAGCGGCGAATGGAGCGGCTGGTGCTCGAGGAGCGCAGCCTCGGGGAGGTGGTGCGCGGTCTGGCGAACTCGATCGGGGCCACCGTGATGGTGCTCGACGGCGCCGGGCGCACGCTCGCCTGCCACGCCTTCCGCCGCGAGCTGGACGGCGCCCTGGTCGGGGCGATCCGCTCCGAGATCTCCGTGCGCGCAGGCGCCGCCGCGCCGCGCGGATTCGTGCCGGCGAACTCCGAGCTGGCCGGGCGCGCGATCGCGCTGCCTGTGCCGAGCGGCTCGCAGGGCGCCGCCGTCTCATGGCTGGTCGCGGTGCCCGAGAGCGACAGCGTCGCGGACTTCGAACGCTTCCTCGCCCACCATGCCGTGATGGTCGTGGCGCTCGCGCAGATGCGCGAGCGGGTCGTCGCCGAGACCGAGCGCCGGCTCGCCGGCGACGTGCTGGGACTCGTGTTGAGCGGACGGATCGACGGCGAGGAGACTGCCGTGCGGCTCGCTCCGTTCGGGATCTCCGGCGAGGCCGCGGTCCTCGTGCTGGGCGTCGAGCAGCCGCAGGCGCTGGAGGACGAGC
>JBEKSK010000204.1:0-5451 GCA_049517155.1 Solirubrobacteraceae bacterium | reverse complement strand
TTCATGTTCCAGTACAGCAGTCGCAGCAGCGGGTTCATGTGGACGGTGCGCGTGTTCTCGCGCCAGTCCGACACGTTCTCCTCGAGCCCGGCGTGCTGGATGAACGTCACCCAGCTGTGCAGCGGCGCGCCAACGAATCGGGCGACGAAGATGAAGAGGATCGGATACCAGCTCTGGATCGCCACGGCCAGCACGATCACACCGGCGTAGAAGGCGACACAGGCTCGCGCCGACCACACCAGTTGACGGTGATAAGCCTTCGGCACCCAGCGCTTTCCGAGCTCATCCAGGCCGGCGAACGCGGTGCGGACCGTCGGCCACAGCCAGTTCACGAGAGCGTTGTGGATGCGCATGAAGTCGAAGATCAGCGTGCCGAACCGCGGCGGGCGGTCGGTTGCGATCTCAGGGTCGATCTCGGAGTAGTAGGTGTAGGTGTGGTGGCCGGCGTGCAGCCAGCGGTCGCGCAGCGGCTCCTTGAACGCGAACAGCCCGCTGACGTGGTGCGCGACCTCGTTGATCCAGAGCGTGCGAAACGGAGTTCGATGATGCGTCTCGTGCAGGATCGGCTCACTGAAGCCGTAGACCGTCGCATAGGCGAGAAAGCAGATCACCTTCAGCCACAGCGGATGCGACACGACGGTGAGCGCCCCAAGGATCACGAGCAGCCCGATGTAGCTGCCGAATCGCAGCAGACCAGGGACGTCGCTGCGCCGCTGCAGCGTGCGCATGGTGGCGCGCTCCACCGCGACCTTCGTCCAGTCGGGCTCCTCGAACAGGGGCATGCCGGTCGCCGGGTCCCAGCGCTTCTCGAGGCTCGCGTCCGTGGCTGCCACCGGCGTCATTCCCTGGGCCTTTCTTCCTACGTGCGGGTTGGCGTCAGCCCATGCTAGCCGCCCGGCAGCTCGCCGTCCGGAGCACGAGGCCGTCACGCACCAGCCCAGCGCGCAGCCTGCCCGCGACTTGCACCCCGCGAGCGCGTTCAAGCGACATGCGACAGACTTCGCGACTCGGTCTCAGGCGCGGCGTGACGGCGGTCGCAGCGGTTCTCTGCCTGCTGGCGGCACAGGCCAGCGGCGCGACGCCAACCCTGGCCTTCAGCGCGCGATTCACTCTGGCCGCGGGCTTTCAGTACGACCTCGGTGCCGGCACATCGGCGCTGGGCCCCGACGGCACCGTGTGGCTCGCCCAGCCGCTCTCGCCATCGGCAGGATTCGAGATCGTGGCGCGCACCGCCGACGGCCACGCGCTGCGCCCCGGGATCGCGCCCGGCCGCAGCGGGTCGGCCTACAGCAGGCCGGAGATCGCAACCGCAGCCGGCGCCGCCACGTTCGTGTGGGAGACCGCAAGCGATGCCGGTGGTCCAAACGGCACGGCGGCGGTGAAGGCGCTGCGATGCACGCTCCGCGGTTGCGCACCGCTCCAGACACTCGCGACCTGGCGATGGACCTACGGTAACGACAGCTTCCCACCGATGGGTTACCAGGCGCAACCCGAGGTGGCGAGCGCCGGCGGCGAAACCGTTGCCGTCTTCCTGCGTGACGCGGCGGCAAATCCTCAGATGACGTGGGCGCAAGCCGGGGCCGGCCGCTTTGGCGCGCCGCACAGTTTCGGCGCCGGCGGCGCCGGCGATCCGGTGCTGGTGAGCGAAGCCGGTGGGCGGATCCTCGCTGCATGGCTGGCAGGCAGCGGCGACGCAGCGTCTGGCTCGGGGGTCACATGGGCATCGTGGTCTGCACGCGCGGGCTTCACGCGGGTGAAGACGCTCGCCGGCGCGAGCGGCGACTATGCCGCCGGGCTGGTGGGGACGCGAGCCGCAGGCGGAGCTGCGCTTGCCTGGATCCAGGGAGACAACACCACCGACCCAGGTCTTGCGGCAGAGCCGGTCTGGGTCGCGCGCCAGAACTCGACGCGATTCTCCAAGCCCGTTCGCGCTTTTGCCGGCTTCGCGTTCGGCCTTTCGCTGGCCAGCGCCGACGGCGTCCTGGCGCTCGGCTTCACCACGACGGCCCGCGCGGGCCTGGACGGCGATTCCGCGGGCCCGGCGATGGTCGTGCGCAGTGACGGCGGGAAACCGTTCAGCAGGCCGGTCACTTTCGACCCCGAGGCAGCGCCGACTCCGGCCGTCGCGGTCGCCGCTGACGGCGATGTGCTCGCAGCCTGGAACGACAACGGCGCGAAGGCTGCAATCGCGACCGCCACCGGAGCGTTCGGCCCACCGCTGGAAATCGGAGCCGAAATGGGCGAGGACTCGCCGGTGATCCGCGTAGGCGGCTGTCGAGCACTCGTCCTGTGGGAAGGTCCCTCCGCGACTGGAGCCGTGTTCGCAGCGTTCGCCGCAGCAGTTGGGGGATCAGGTCGGCCCGGCAGGCCGACCTGCAGATAATCGGGGCACGTCCTCGTGTCGCTCGTCATCTGTGCACAGCGCCGCGGTGTGAGTCGGAGCGGCGCAGCTCAGGGCAACGCGAGATGGAGGCTGATCGTGAAGCTCACGTCGTTGCGCGAGCCGGACTGACGCGTGCCGCGGACGAGCGCGACCTTCCGCTTGGCCGAAGCGCTCCCGGAGTCCGTGGATCCGTTCGCCGGCTCCTCCACGAAGCTGGTGGCCATCGTGAACAAGTCGCCGTTGAAATCGTGCCATGTCCACGTCGCGTCATAGATCCCCGGCTTCAGGTGCTTTATCGGCGTGCCCGACGCGGTGTTGACGTCGGCCAGCGTGATTGCCGGCTTGGAGCGGTTCGCCGGCGTGATCGCCAGGAAAATCGGATAGACGCTCGGGATGACCACGTCGTCGGGCCCGAGGAAGGACGCCTGCGCCCGCGCGGTGAACCGCCCGTAGACCGTCTCGCCGTCGATCGGCGAGGTGCTCGAGATGTCGGCGACCTCCGTCTGCGTGAGACCCCCACTGCGATCGTCGGCCTGCACCACCGCCGCGTCCGAGAAGCCCTCCAACGACCCGCTTGCCGGGCAGATCCTGCCTGTCAGCGTTGCGCCATTCTGTCCCGTCAGCCCGGCCACCGAACTGGCCGGGGACGGTGTTGATGGCGGCGCTCCGTAATAGAGCCCGGGCTGGCACCTGCTGCCGGCGCTGAGCACCGTCTGCTGGCCGTAGACCACAGCTCGCAGATGGGCAACGTGCAGCGTGGTCAGCACCCTTCGCCCGTTGCTCAGGGTCAGCACGTCGCCGCCGGTCAGCGGCGGCGCGCCTTGGAACGGTCCGACCACAATCGTCCCCTTCTGGTTGGCGCGGGCGGAGAGCGTGTCGGCGCCCCGGGCGCGGGTCAAGCTGTACTTGGTGCCGGGCACCAGGCCCAAGCACTCGGCGGCGCCGAACTGCAGGTCCGCCGTGCACGTGGGGAAGCCCGTCAGCCTCCGCAGCGGCAGGACGTCCGCGAGCGGGCCGCTGAACGTCGACTGCGCGCCGGGCTCGCCGAGGTTGACGGTGAGCTTGACAAGCGCGCCCGCCTCGTTGCCCTGCGGGTCCAGCGACGGCCCAACCGGCTGCGGCTGCGTGAAGGCGCGGTTGTCAACCGAGCTGAAGGTGACCGCCTCGCCGGCGGAGATCGGCCCGGTTGCAATCGTCGCGGTGTCGGTCTGCGTGTTGCACGTGTTCGTCGGCGAGTAGTCGGTGCCGCCGACGTCGAGCGTGAGCACGCCCGTCTGGAAGCATGGACCGAGCGTCACAAAGCCGCCGTTGCGGTTGCTGACGTCGCCGGCGTTGTCGAGGTCGGACCAGCTCGTCCACCCCCCTTCCTCGAACGGATTGCCGCCGCTGCCGGTCGTGATGAAGTCCGCCAACAGCGGCGCGCCGGAGTAGGTGACGGTGACGAGGTCGCGGTCGTCGCCAACGGCGAAGGGCGCAAGCGACAGCGACCACGCCCCATTCGCGGTGGTGGTCGTGGAAGCCTGGACCACCTTGGTGGCGAGCGAGCTCGGCGGAGTTGTCGCGCCCGAGGTCGACGGTGCGGTCGCCGTTGTGGTGGCACCCGATCCCCGACGCTTGCGATAGACGGCGACGGTGACCTTCACGCCTGCGGTGTCGGAGCTGATGTTGCCGCTCACCGTGCTGCTGAACTGGGTCAGGTTGATCTGGGGCAGCGGCAGCGGAGATGCGGTCTGGGTCGTTCGCTGCACGCAGCCCCCGTCGTCGTTTGACCACATCTCCTGAATCAGGTACTCGTGCCCGCCGATGAGCTGGTCGTACGGCGAGCCGTTCGCGGCATAGCCAAGCGGGTTGCCTATCTGCGGGCCCGTCTCGCATTTGTCGGCGACCTCGTAGCCGTCGGAGTCCAGCCAGCCGGTGCCCTCGGGATCGGTGATCGCCTCGACTGTCTCGTGGGCGACGGTGTCGATCGTCGCCTCGGCGTCGGGATTGCCCTCGGGATCGCCGCCCGGCACAGACACGACCTCGACGATCGGGTCGATGATCACACCGTAGATCGTCACACCGCCGGCTCGGTCCATTTCCTCGTGGTAGCCGGCGAAGCTATTGGTGCCGCAGGAGCCGGCGGTGATGCATTCATCGACGTTGGCCGGCAGCAGCACGAACCAGATATTGCCGAGGCCGCGCTCGTTCGCCGGGGCGACCGTGTCGATCTCAGCCTGGACCTGGCCGTCGGTCAGGCAGGTCGGTATGCCGTTTGGCGACGCGCAGCCGCCCGACGACGGATAGGGATCGGCGTCGTCGATCGAGTCGCCCGTCGCGTCATAGGCGATCGCGTAGTTTCCAGGCACGGCGGTGGCGGTACCAGTCTGCTGCCCGTACTGGCGCAGGACCGAGAAGACGTTGCTCGTCGTGCCGCTCGCAGCCGACGCGTCAGTGAGGAACTGCTTCAGGAGCGCCTCGTAGCCCGGGGTGAAGGAATAGCCAGCCGGCGCCCAGAAGATCGTGTGGACGGTGACGTTCGCGTCCATGACCGTGCCGCCGTGGTAGTCGGCGTCCGTCTGATCGCCGGTCGCGATGTCGGTGTTCGCGTACGAGGGGAAGAGCCCGAGCGCCCCACCGACACGCGGCTGGAACGTCGTGTTCGCCAGCGCGTTGCCGCTCCACAGCGCCAACACCGCGAACGTCGCGGCCCCCAACCCAATAGCTCTGCGCATCATGCCTCCTCGGCTCATCCAGAAGTCCTTTGGCGCTCGCACGACTCCGTGGCGGTAGCTCCGCCGGTCGCTGTCGTCCACACCCGCCGCCCAGGATACGAGCAGCGGACCTCAAGCGCGACCGCGAACGCTGCGCGACGACTTCCCACTGCGCTTCGCGGGCGCAGGCGTGCCGGGATTTCTTGCCGCGATCGCAAAGCCGCAACGCCCACGGGGACAGGGTCGGGTGCGGAGCGCTGCTGCTCTTTGCGCGCCGACCATGCCCTCCCATTGCGGCCACGTCCCGGGGCGGCAGCCGACGCGGCCAATGACCCGGCGATCCGCGCGAGCGACCCGTTTCGGCTCTTCTGCTTC
>JBEKSK010000203.1:0-5478 GCA_049517155.1 Solirubrobacteraceae bacterium | reverse complement strand
CTTGCGCCAGTCGGTGATCTCGGCGACCTCACCGCGCAATTTGTCGATCGAGACGGCCAGCGCCAGGCGGTTGGCCTCGATCGAAGCGCGGATCTCCTCGGGCGAGCGGCCTGACATCAGGCCGCCTCCTCGCGCGGGCCGACGGCCTCGCGGATCTTGCGGGCCTCGTCGATCGCCATCTTCGGCGACGGGGGCGAGCCGCGGCGGACCAGCTTGGCGGCGAGGACGCCTGCGAGCAGGGCGAACAGCAGCAGCGCTCCGGCGACGACGAAGAACCCCCAGAAGTACTGCCCGGCCGGGAACAGCTCGTACCAGGCGAGCCAGGCGAGCCCGATCAGGACGAAGAACAGCGCGACGACGATGAAGATGCCGGCCGCGATCCCGACGACCGCACCGGTCACGAGCTTGCTGATCTTCGCGCCGATCTCGGCGCGGGCCAGCTCGATCTCGTCGCGGATCAGCAGCGTCGCACGCTCGGAGATCTCGGTGATCGCCGCGGCGATGTTCTCCGGGATCTGTTCCTCTTCAGCGGCCAAGGCGCCTCAGCAGCAGGGCGGCGATCATGCCGCCGGCGAAGGCGGCTCCGACCAGCACCTCAGGGCGCCGGCGGATCAGCTCCAGACCGCCGGACGGGCCTGCGAGCCCGGTCGATGTCCCCTCAGTCGCAGCGGACCCGTTCGCCGAGGCGACGTAACCTGACTCGACGCTCATTCGGGCGGCTCCTCGTCGAAGATCCGCCGCCACATCAGGGCGGCCGCTCTGCTCGAGGCGATCGAGAACACGGCGCCGAGCCCGGCCAGAAGGCCGGACCACATCAGCCGCTTGACGAGGTCATTTTCCACAGCCTCAGTCAATCAGATCGTCTCCGCCCGCGCTGCTCACACGGGCCAGCGATACGCGCCCGGCCGGCGGTTGGCGAGCGACGGGAGCGTCGAGCGGATCGCCGCCAGCCGGGCAAGATCGAGATCGGCGACGATCACGCCGACGCCGTCGGACGCCTGCGCGAGCACCACTCCCCATGGGTCGATGATCATCGAGCGCCCGCCGCTGTGGCGTCCCGGCTGGTTCTCGCCGATCTGGTTGGCGGCGATCACGAATGCCTGATTCTCGATCGCCCGCGCCCGCAGCAGCGTCTGCCAATGGTCGCGGGTGGTCGCGAGGGTGAAGGCGGCCGGGACGACCAGCACGCGGGCGCCGCGCAGCGCGAGGATCCGGTAGAGCTCGGGGAAGCGCAGGTCGTAGCAGACGCTCAGCCCCAGTTCGAGGCCCGCGTCGGTGCGCGACAGCACGATCTCGTCCCCCGCGTCCTCGTGCTCGGACTCGCGGTAGTCGACGCCGTCGATCGTGACGTCGAACATGTGGATCTTGCGGTAGGTCGCGCGGATTTCGCCGCCGGGTGAGATGTGCAGCGAGGTGTTGTGGATGCGGCCATCCGCGGTGCGCTCGGCAAAAGAGCCTGCGACCAGTTCGATTCGCAGCTCGCGGGCGCATGCCCGCGCCCAGCTGACCGCGGGGCCGTCGATCGGCTCCGCGCCGTCGCGCAGCTGCTCACCGCTGCCGAGCAGCGGCCACTTCTCAGGCAGTACGACGAGCCCCGCGCCGCGCGCCGCCGCCTCGCGAACGAGGTGGTCGGCGCTCGCCAGGTTCGCCGCGCGATCAGCCTTCGCGTTGAGCTGCACCGCGCCAACGCGCACCGACGTGGCGGGCTCCGCCGGTGAAGGCGAGCCGCCGGCGACCGGCTCGGCGCTAGCCACCGACGCGCTGGCCCAGGCGGGCGTAGAGCGAGCGGATCTCGGCAAAGATCGCATCCGCGACCTCCTGCTGGCGCTCGCGCGTGGCGCCCGGCTCGCGCTGGAACCGCAGCGGCTCGCCATACTGCACGCGCACCGACGGGAAGCGCAGCCGCTTCCAGTTGCGGATCTTCGCCGAACCGAGGATCGCGATCGGCACGACCGGCGCGCCGCTCTGCAGGGCGAGCCGCCCGATGCCCGGCTTCGCGTGCGCCTGCAGCTCGCCGGTGCGCGAGCGGCCGCCCTCCGGGTACATCGCGACGACGCCGCTCGCGTCGAGAATCGCCTCGGCCGTGATGAACGCGTCCTCGTCGCGCGCCCCGCGCCGCACCGGGAACACGCCGCCCTGCAGATAGACCCAGCGCGCCACCGGCGTGAACAGCTGCGACTTCGCCATGAAACGCACCTTGCGGCGAATGAACATGCCGATCAGGAAGTGGTCCATGTAGGAGAAGTGGTTGGGCGCGAGGATCGCGGGGCCGGTCTCGGGCACGTTGTTCGCACCGACCGAGCGCGCGCGCAGCAGCGTCCAGGCGTAGAGCGAGCTGATCACGCGCACGACCTCGTACACGAAGCTCGGCCCGCGCCGGCGTGCCCGCTCGTGGAAGCGGTCGAAGTATTCCTTCGGTCGCGGGTCGGTGTAGACCTGCGGCCTCAGGGTCGAGAGCTTCTCGCTCACCGGGCAGAGCTTAGAGTTCATCCGAGAGTTCCGCGTGTGGGGCTGGCGAGTGCCGGACCGAGCGGGGCAAGGACATGGCCGCTCGGGGCAGGCAGGGAGCCGGAATCGCAGAGCCACCTCAGCGACCGCCTCCCGCCCGTCATGGCGAAGGACGCCGCATCCCGCGCCGGCCGCCGCCAGACGTGCGCTGGGGCTCTCGGATGGGCTCTCGAGCAAGGCCTGTCGGGGGCGCGAGCTATTGTCCTTGACCGGTGGCCGAAGTCCCAGCTCACATCACGGGCGTCGTGTGGAAGATCGAGTGCACCGTCGGGGATCAGGTCTCCGAGGGTGACGTCGTCGTGGTGCTCGAGTCGATGAAGATGGAGATGCCGGTCGAGGCCGAGGCGGCCGGGACGGTCACGGAGATCCGCTGCACCGAGGGCCAGGCCGTCCAAGAGGGCGACACGCTCGTCGTACTCGGGTAGGGTGCGCAGTCGGCGATGCCACCGTTGATCACGCCAGAGGAGGCGCTCGCGCTGGGCGAGCTGACCGATCATGCCGAGATCGAGGCGCTGATCGAGCGCGCGTGGCAGGCGCGCGTCGAGCGCTTCGGCGACTCCACCGACATGTGCTCGCTGGTCAACGCGAAGTCCGGCGGCTGCGCCGAGGACTGTGGCTTCTGCGCCCAGTCGCGCTATGCCGACGCCGACACGCCGATGCACGCGATGATGGAGCCCGAGCAGATGCTCGAGCATGCGCGCGCTGCAGAGGCGGCCGGGGCGCACCGCTTCTGCATGGTCGCCCAGGGCCAGGGGCTCTCCAAGCGCGACTTCGAGAAGGTCCTGGCGGGCGCGCGGCTCGTCGCCGAGCACACCAACCTGAAGCGCTGCGCCTCGATCGGCCACATGTCGGTGGCGCGAGCGAAGGCGTTGCGCGAAGCCGGCATCCAGCGGGTGCACCACAACGTTGAGTCGGCCGAGAGCTTCTACCCCGAGGTTTCGAGCACGGTCCGCTACGAGGGCCGGCTGCGCACGATCGAGGCGGTCCGCGAGGCGGGCCTCGAGACCTGCGTCGGCGGGATCCTGAATCTCGGCGAGACGGCAGCGCAGCGCGTCGAGATGGCGTTCGAGCTGTCCGCGATCAACCCGACGAGCGTGCCGATCAACCTGCTGATCCCACGCGAGGGGACGAAGTTCGGCGAGCGCGACCTGATGGATCCGTGGGATGCGGTGAAGTGGGTGGCGATCTTCCGGCTGATCCTGCCGGAGGCGCTGTTCCGGCTCTGCGGAGGGCGGATCGAGAATCTCGCCGAACTGGCGCCGCTCGCCGTCCGCGCCGGGCTGAACGGAGTGATGATGGGCAATTTCCTGACCGCGCTCGGAGCAACGCCGGCCGAGGACCGGGAAATGTTCGAGCGCCAGGGGCTGAACGTCGCGCGCCAGCCCGACAACGGCGCCCAGCCGCGCCCCGACAACCGCTCCGGCTGGCTCGAGGGCGATACGCCCGACGTGATCGAGGACTACCTCGATCGTGACGCCGAGCTGAAGCTCACGTTGTGGGACCCCTCGACGCAGCTGCGCTATCGCTCAAAGCGCGAGCGCGAGCGCGAGCCAGAGCGAGAGCCGGCCCGATGAACGACATCAGCGCGCAACTTGACCGGCTGCGCGACGCCGGTCTTTACCGGCGGACGCGCCTGATCAGCGGGCCGCAGGGGCCGCGCGTGATGCTCGACGGCAAGCCCGTGCTCCTCCTGTGCTCGAACAACTACCTCGGGTTCGCCGACCATCCGCGCGTGCGCCAGGCGGCAGCCGACGCCGCGATGCGCTGGGGCGTCGGCGCCGGCGCCTCGCGGCTGGTGTCGGGCACGATGACGATCCATGAGCGCCTCGAGCAGCGCTTGGCGGCGTTCGAGGGGACCGAATCGTGCATGCTGTTCGGCTCGGGCTATCTCGCGAACGTCGGCGTGCTCTGCGCGCTCGGGGTGGCCGGCCAGACGATCTTCTCGGACGCGCTGAACCACGCCTCGATCATCGACGGCTGCCGGCTGGCCCGGGCCGAGACCTTCGTCTATGACCACTGCGACCTGCGCCACCTCGAGTGGGCGCTCCGCGAGCACGGCCGTGAGGGCGATGTGATCGTGACCGATTCGGTCTTCTCGATGGACGGCGACATCGCGCCGCTTGCCGGGATCGTCGAGCTGGCACGCCGGCACGGTGCGCGGGTGGTCGTCGATGAGGCGCACGCAACCGGCGCGCTGGGCCCCGGCGGGCGCGGTGCGATCGCGGAAGCCGGCCTGGACGGCCAGGTGGACGTGCTCGTCGGCACGCTCAGCAAGTCGCTTGGCTCCTACGGCGGCTACGTCTGCGCGAGCCGCGAGATCACCGAGCTGCTGCTGAACAGCGCTCGCGCGCTGATCTTCTCAACCGCGCTGCCCCCGCCCGTCGCCGCCGGCGCGCTCGCGGCGCTCGAGCTCCTGATCGAGCAGCCGCTTCGCCCGGCGAAGCTCCAGGCCACAGCCGCGCTGCTGCGCAGCGAGCTTGCTGCCGCGGGGATCGCAGCGCCGTCCGGGCGCACGCAGATCGTGCCGCTGATCGTCGGCGACGCCGATGCAGCGGTCCGCCTGTCGCAGGCGGCGCTCGCCAGAGGCGTCTTCGCGCAGGCGATCAGGCCGCCGACCGTGCCGCCGGGGAGCTCCCGGCTACGGCTCACGGTGATGGCGTCGCACACCGCGAGCGAGCTGGCCGGGGCGGTCACAGCGTTGAGCGAGGCGGCCCGCGAGGTGGGCGCCAGCCTCGCCGGCGAGCCGGCGCTGGCCGAGCCCGTCGCCCGCGCCGCCTAGCCAGTGGCGCGGTGACGCAACCGCCGAGCTCGACCGCGAATCCGAGCAGCGCTCTGCGCGGATGTTTCGTCACGGCGACCGACACGGGCGTCGGCAAGACGGTCCTGGCTGCCGCGCTGGTTGCGGCGCTGCGCGCGCGCGGCGTGGCCGTGCACGCCCGCAAGCCGGTCGTGACCGGCCTGGACGAGGGG
>JBEKSK010000202.1:0-5511 GCA_049517155.1 Solirubrobacteraceae bacterium | reverse complement strand
CCCGGCGCCGCGCCGGCCGCGACGACGCCGACATCCGAGAGGGTCAGCTTCGATGCGTCGATCGCGCGCACGCCGTAGACCGATGCGGAGGCGCCGGACGCGGCTTGGCCGGTGAGCTCGAGTTGCTGCAACAGGACGCCCGTCGCGTGATCGGCGACGAGGGCCGCGGGCGCACCGGAAATCGTCGTAGCCGTTGCGGGGGCGCCGCTCGGCGCCCAGCTCGAGGCGACAAAGCCGCCGTAGATCGCCACACCGTCATCGGCACTCGTCAACGACAGGCCGCCGCTGTAGCTGCCCTGCGCGAGGCGCAGCTGATCCTTGCTCCCCTTCGAGGCCTCGACGAGCGCGAGCGCATGCGCCGGCGTCAGCACCGGCGCACTCTGGGTGCCCGGATTTGCGTCGCTGCCGGCCGGGGAGACGAAGATCGCCTGCGCCGCCGTTCCCGCGAGTGGCAGGCTGAAAGCCACGCTCACCGTCGTGTTCGCGCTGACGCTGCCGATCACGCACGTGGCGGCGGTGCCCGAGCACGAGCCCCCCGACCAGCCCGTGAGACTCCAGCCCGGCGCCGCGGTTGCGGTGAGCGTCAGCGAGTCGCCCACGTCGGCGACGCATGTCGTGACCTTCGTGCAGTTGGCGAGCGGGTCGGAGTCGGTGATCGCCGCCGCCCCGCCGCCGCCCGTGGCAACCGTGACCGTGACGGTCTTGGCGAAGCTGGCCTTGTCGGTCTCGGACTTGGCGGAGGCGAAGCTGCACGGGTTGAGCACCCCGGCACAGGTTCCGCCGGACCAGCCCGTGAAGCGAGCGCCCGACCCCGCGGCGGCGGTGATCGTGAGCGGATCGGCTGCGTAGGTGAGGCACTTCGCAGCGTTCCCGCAGGCGGCGAGCGGGTTCGCATCGGTCACGGTCGCGGTGCCGGAGCCGGCGCCGGCGGTCGTGGTGGCCGTGAGGACCGGGATCGCGCTCAGCGCGGCCACCTGCGCGCTGCTCAGGGCTGCCTGGTACATCTGCACATCGGACACGGCGCCGTTGACAAAGTCCGACGGGGCGCCGTTCCAGAAGCCGCGCCCGATCAGCGTGACGCCGCTGTCCTGCCAGTTCGCCGTGTAGGCGGCGGTGGCGTCCTCGCTGCCGTTGACGTAGAGCTGGAGCTGGCCGGTCGAGGTGTTGTCCTCGGCGACCACGTGGTACCAGGTGCCGGCGGTGGGCGTGACACTGGACAGCGCTTGCGAGGCGGGCGAGCTCGTGCTGTCGCTGTCGTAGCGGATGAAGGCGAACTTCCCTGGGGTTCCGTTGATCTGCAGGAAGAACCCGCTCACGTGCGTGCCGTCCATGCTGACGAAGGTCTGGTTGCCGTTTGTGTTGTTGAACTTCACCCAGGCGGAGACGGTGAAGCTCTGCGACGTGTTGATGACCGACTTGAAGACCGGCACGATGCCCGCCGAGGTGCCGTTGAGGGCGATCGCCGGCGCGCCGGCCGGCCCCGTGGTCCAGCTCGCGCCGCTGCCGAGGTAGGCCGTGTTGGCGTTGCCTGAGGTGTCGGCGGTCGTGCCGCCGCCGGCCTCGATCATCGGCCAGTGGCCGGCGAGCGCCGGCAGCGTGACAGCGGCCGCCGTGACGCTGACGCCGACGAACGCGCCGCCCGCGAGGGCGCCGAGAGCCAGCGCGAGCATCGTCGCCGCGGCGGCGCTGCGGCGCTTCATTCTGGGTCGCGACATCCGCTACAGGATGCCGGTAAACCGCCGTCGCGCGCGCTGGAGGCGATCACGACGCGCGACGCGGGCGTCTGCGCGACAGCGGTCGCGTGCGCTGCTGTGCTCTCGCGGATGAACATGCCCTGTTCGCGTGCAACGCGCCTCCGTGACGAATCCGTGCAGGGTAGCCCACCGCCGCGGCCTCTGGCTGGCCGGCGCCCGGGCGCCCGCGCGCCCGCCCGCGTCGCGCACCGCCGAAAGACTGCGCACCGATCGCGCCAAGCACCCCCGCGCCGGCCCACGCCGGCGCACCCGGGCACGGGTCGATTACCTCACGGCAAAGCCGCCGCCCCAGACCGCCAGGCAGCGCCGCAGCGGCGCCTCAGCCCGACGCGGCGTTCGCCACCGCGCTCAGCGAGGGTCCCACCGCCGCTTCATCTGCTCGAGCGACGATGCGCCGTCCCAACACGGCCGCCAGATCGGCGTGGCGCATGGGCTTGCTGATGTAGTCGTCCATGCCGGCGTCCAGGCAGCGCTGGCGCTCGGCATCCATCGCGTGGGCGGTCATCGCGATGACCGGTGTGTGGACGCCAGGGCGCTCCCGGCGGCGAAGCTCCGCGGTCGCCTCATAGCCGTCCAGGTTGGGCATCTGGCAGTCCATCATGACCGCGTCGTAGCGGCGCGACATGAGCGCGTCGAGCGCCTCGATCCCGTCTGAGGCGATGTGGACGTGACAGCCGCAGCGTTCGAGCGCGCGCGTCGCAACGATCTGGTTGATCTGACTGTCCTCGGCGACCAGCACCAGCGGTGGGCTCGGCCAGGCGAGCGAGATCGCGTCGCCCCCCTCGGCGGGCAGCGCTGTCACGACGGGGGCGGTGGACAGCTCGACCTCGAAGGAGAATGTGCTGCCCTGTCCCGGTTGGCTCACGGCCCCGATCGTTCCGCCCATCATTTCGACCAGCTCGCGGGCGATCGCGAGCCCGAGGCCGGTGCCGCCGTAGTTCCGCGTGGTCGAGACGTCCGCCTGCGTGAACGGCTCGAACATGCGCGCGAGACTCGCCGGTTCGATGCCGATGCCGGTGTCGGCGACCTCGACGCGGATGCTCGTCGCGTCCGCCGCGCTGCGCGGCAACTCCTGTCCGGCGATGACACGGACCGCGATCGTGCCGGTCGCGGTGAACTTGACGGCGTTCGAGAGCAGGTTCAGCAGAACCTGACCGAAGCGGCGGCCGTCGCCGCGGACGCGGCGCGGCATCTCCTCAGCGATGTGGACCTCGACCTCGAGGCCCTTCGCGCGAGCTTGCGCGCGGGCAACGGCACAGGTTCGCTCGACGGTGTCATCGAGGTCGAAATCGGTGATGTCCAGGTCGAGGTGCCCCGCCTCGATTCGCGACAGGTCGAGAACGTCGTTGATCACAGCGATCATCTGCTCGCCGGAGCGCGCGACCTGCTCGGCGTACGCGCGCTGCTCGTCGTTCAGCTCGGTGTCGAGCAGCAACTCGTTCATCCCGATCACGCCGTTCATCGGTGTGCGGATCTCGTGGCTGACGTTTGCAAGGAACGCCGACTTCATATTCGACGCCTCGACCGCCTGGTCGCGCGCGATGGCCAGCTCGGCGGTCGCCCGCTTGCGCTCGGTCACGTCCTGGCAGAGCACGAGGCGACAGGCACGCCCGTCGAGGGAGAGCTCATCGCTTGTCACCTCGACGTCGATGATCGTGCCGTCCTTGAAGTGATGGCGCCATGGCCTGCTGACCAATCCGCCCGCGCCGCCGGATGCCAGGTCCTCCAGGAAGCGGTCGGCTTCGGGGAGATCCTCCGCCGGCACCAGATCGCGGATCGTCAGCGAGACGAACTCCTCGCGCGAGTAGCCATAGTTGGCGACCGCCGAGTTACTGACGGCGACGATCGCGAGCGTCTCGCGGTCATACACCACCATCGGCTGCGGGTTGTGCTCGAACAGCAGACGGTACTGGCGGCCGACGTCGCGCAGCTCCTCGCGCGCCCGCCGCAGTGCGGGCCGGAAGGCGAGGCGAACGCCCGCGAGCACGACGGTCGTGGTGGCGAGGCCGGCCGCGATCGGGCCGAAGCCGTACACGTTGCCGACGACGAGGATGATGAGGCTCGAGACGGTGACGAGGCCCGGCATGAAGAACCCGGAAAGGTGCTTCAGCGAGGGCAGGCTCGAGCCGTCGTCGCGCACCCACATCGACATCGCGAAGACGAGGATCGAGGTCGGCCAGGCGACGGCGTTGACGATCTGACCGACATTCGAAGCCTCGCCAACGAAGTTGAACGTGTCCCCCGTGGCGCTGATCGCCAGGCCGAGTCCCATCAGTACCAGCGCCGGCCTGGCGCGACTGGAGGCCACCACGACGCTGCCCGCGACCAGCCCGAGCAGGAGCAGATCGCCGACGGGATAAGCCAGGTTCATCGCCATGGCGGGCGAGGTGTTCTCAAACAGGTGCTCGAGCCCGTGAAATGCGAAGGCGGAGCACAGCGCGGCCATCCCGAGCGCGGCGATCGCCCCGTCCAGCCACCGCAGCGCGTCGCCGCGCTTGATCTCGCCGCGCATGAACAGCACGAGCGCGATCGAAGCCAACGGGAAGAACCCGAGGTAGCAGAGGTCGGCCGGCGACGGCGTCGAGGGCGCCGCCCCGCCGAGGCTTTCGAGCGTGCTCACCACATCCCCGAGCGACCACAAAAGACAGGCCGATCCGAGCGCCAGGGCCGCTCGCAGGTGGCGGCGGTACACGAGCCCGCTCGCCATGCACAGCACAGCCGCGACCACCTCGAAGGCGACGATGAGCCATCCGTCGAGCAACGGCGAGAAATGCCACGAGGTCCGCGACGTGAGGAACACGAGGTAGGCGATCAGCACGCCGACGAGCAGCGCGAAGATGGCCCAGACGACTCTCCCTGCTGCTTCCTCCCGCGCGATTTGAGCTACCCGGTCGCGCGATCGCGGCAAACCAGGCTCCAGCGGTCGGAACATGGATTGAGTTATCGGCCACTGCGGCCCGCGTCTTAAAGGACGTACTGGACCGCCTCGCCGCGGGCCGGCCGCACGTCGTCGGCAGTGGTGCGGTGAGGGTCAGACGCGACCGCTGTCGCGGCGATAGGCGAGCGCGGCAAGCGCGCTCAGCCGGCCGTCCAGGCGGCGATGACGATCCAGCCCTGCGCGCCCCAGCGGTGCCCGGTGATCGTGGCACGACCCGCCTGGACGAGCCAGCGAAACGCATACGCCAGCTCTGCGGCCGGCTAGAGCTCCCGCTGCTCCTTGCGCACCCACGCGCAGCCCGCGGAGAGGTCCTCGACGCCCATCGCCGCGGCGACGTTCAGCCACATGCCGTAGCGGAAGAACTCGTCAATCTGATCGGGCTCGGCGCCGGACAGCTGCTCGACGTGGGCGACGAGCTGGGCGTAGCGCGTGCGGACCCGGTCGCGGACCTCCTCCTGCGCGCAGGCCGCGTAGGCCTGGTGCTGGAGCAGCAGGTGGTCACGGTGCGAGTGCAGCAGCTCGATGTAGGCGGCGCCCATCACCTTGAGCACGTCGACATCCGCCGGCGCCCTCGCCGCGTCGAAGCCGGCCGCGGCGGCGGCGAAAGTGTCGGTCACGAGCTCGAACGCACGCTCGACGGCGGCGAGGAACAGCTCGAGCTTGCTCGCGAAGAGACTGAACACGTAGGGCTGCGCGACACCGACGCGCTGCGCGATGCGAGCGACCGGGGTGCCGTGCAGCCCGCCGAGCGCGAACTCGTGCACGGCAGCCTCGATCAGCGCGTCGCGTCGCTGCGCGGCGGGCACACGCTCGCGATGG
>JBEKSK010000201.1:0-5522 GCA_049517155.1 Solirubrobacteraceae bacterium | reverse complement strand
CGCCTACTTTGCGCACTGTTACCGCGGCGTTCGCCCACAGCGCGGACAGCCACGCGAGTTCTTACAGGCGGGCATCGAACTGGTGGGCGCGCCGGCGCCGGCGGGCACCGCCGAAGCCGTGACGGTGCTCTGCCACGCGCTCGACCGCGCCGGGCTGATGCGTTATCGCGTCGGCATCGGCGACGCGTCGTTGTATCCGGCACTGATGGACGCGCTCGACGTTGCGCCCGAGGCGCGCCCGCGGCTGCTCGCCGAACTGGGCCACGGCGACTTCGTGGGACTGGAGAGCGCCCTTGCCGAACTCTCGATCGACGAGCGCTCGCTCGAGCTGCTGCTGCGAGTGCCGCAGATGCGCGGCGGCCCGGATGTTCTGCACGGCCCGCCAGGGCCGGTGGCCGACGCGGTGGCCGGGTTGCGTTCGATCCACGAGCTCCTCGCCGCGGATGTCGCCGAGCGCGTGATCTTCGATCTCGGCCTCTCGCGGGCGCCGGGCTACTACACCGGCGCCGTGTTCGAGGTCTACGACCCCGCCGTCGGCATGCCGATCGGCGGCGGCGGTCGCTATGACCATCTGCTTGAGCAGTTCGGGCGCGACCTGCCGGCTGTGGGATTCGCCCTGGAGGTCGAGAAGCTACACCAGGCGCTCGCCGCCGAGGAGCGACTCGCCGAGGGTGTGGGATGAGCTCCGGCGGCCTCACGATCGCCGTCCCGCGTGGCGCCCTCTTTGAGGAGACTCTCGATTGGCTCGAGCGGCTCGGCGTTGGCACCGGCGAGGTCCGCACGAACGACCGCAAGCTGCTGTTCGCCGACGTCGGCCTGATCACGATGAGGCCCTCGGACGTGCCGACCTACGTGGCCGCGGGCGCGGCTGACATCGGCGTCACGGGTAAAGACGTGCTGATGGAGCAGGGCGGCACCGTCAACGGGTCCGGCCGCGACGTCTACGAGCTACGCGACCTCGGATTCGGCCGCTGCACGATGGTCGTCGCGTCGGTTGCCGGCCCCGACCTGGCGGCCGAGGCGCTCCGGCGCCTGGGTGTCATTCGCGTTGCCACGAAGTACCCGCGCATCGCTGCGGCGCATTTTGAGCGCACCGGTCGCCAGGTCGAGATCATCGAGGTGAAGGGCTCGGTGGAGCTGGCGCCACTGACCGGACTGGTCCAGGCGATCGTCGACCTCACCGCGACGGGTACGACGTTGCGCGAGAACAACCTGGTGGTGCGCGAGACAATCGCGGTCTGCACGGCGCGGCTGATCGCCAATCCCGTCGCCCACAAGCTGAAGGCGGCGGCGATCGACGAGCTGCTGGAGCGCTCGCGTGCGGCTTGAACGACACGCACTGGGAACGCCCGCAGCGTTGGTCGCCGAGATCCGCGCACTGGCCCCGCAGGCGCCGTCAGTCGCAGCCGCGGTGAGCGAGATCATCGCCGCGGTTGCCGCCGAGGGCGACGCCGCCGTGCGCCGCTATACGGCGCTGTTTGATGCCGATCCGCCGCCTCCGGCGCGCGTGCAGGCCGAGGATCTGGCCCACGCGCTGGCGGTGCTCGACCCGGCTGTGCGGGCGGGCCTCGAGGTCGCGATCGCCAACGTCGCGGAGGTCGCGTGGGCGGCCGCCGATGACGATCGGGAGGTGACGCTCGCCCAGGGCCAGCGCGTGCTGCTGCGCGAGATGCCGGTCGCACGTGCCGCCGTGTATGTGCCCGGCGGCCGCGCTCCCTACCCGAGCACAGTTGTGATGGGGGCTGTGACCGCGCGGGCAGCCGGGGTTGCCGACGTCGCGATCGTCACGCCGCCGCCGATCGATCTGGTCACACTGGCAGCGTGCGAGCTGATCGGCATTGGCGAGGTGCATTGCATCGGCGGCGCGCAGGCGATCGCCGCGCTCGCTCACGGCACCGAGTCTGTCGCCCCCGTCGATGTGATCGTCGGCCCCGGCAACCTCTACGTGCAGGAGGCCAAACGGCAGCTGTCGGGGCGTGTAGGCATCGACGGCTTCGCTGGCCCGAGCGACCTCCTCGTGCTGTTCGACGCGCCTGACCCAGGCTCGATCCGCCTGATCGCCCACGACCTGCTGGCACAGGCCGAGCATGGCGAGGCCAGCCTCGTTGTGGCCGTCGCGCCGGACGCGGCGCTGCTGGACGCGCTCGAGGCCGACCTGCGCGGCCTGTGGGCGGGACAGAGCGCCCCGTTTGTGCTGGTCCACGCCGGCTCACTCGAACACGGCCTGGACTTCGCGAACAGCTTCGCGCCGGAGCACCTGGAGCTGATCGGACCCGGCGCCGAAGCGCTGGCGCCGCTCGTGCGCGCTGCCGGATGCGTCTTCGTCGGCTGGCCGGGCGCGACGGCGTTCGGCGACTATGTCGCCGGCTCCAATCACATCCTTCCGACCGGCGGCTCGGCGCGGTTCGCCTCGGCGCTCGGACCGCGCCATTTCCGCCGCCAGATGGCGGAACTGCGGGTCGCACACTCATCTCTCGATGCGCTGGCTCGGGCCGGTGTGCCGATCGCCCGCGCCGAGGGTTTCAGCGCCCACGCCGAGTCGATGCTCGCCCGCGTGGCGGACTTCGTGGAGAATCCATCCGCATGAGCCGCACAGCAGAGATCACCCGCGCAACGCGTGAGACGAGCGTCTCGCTGCGCCTTGCCCTGGACGGCACCGGCGCCGGCACGCGCGAGAGCGGCGTCGGGTTCCTCGACCACATGCTTGATCTGCTCGCGCGCCACGGGCGGCTGGACCTCGATGTGAAGGTCAGCGGCGACCTCGAAACCGGCGGCCACCACACGGTCGAGGACACGGGGATCGTGCTCGGCCAGGCGCTCGATGAGGCGCTCGCCGACCGCGCCGGCATCTACCGCTACGGCGACGCGATCGTGCCGATGGACGAGGCCCGCGCGATGTGCGCGATCGACGTCTCGGGCCGCCCCTACCTGCGCCTCCTCGCTGATCTGCCCTCCGGCTCGACCGGCGGCTTCGACCACGAGTTGCTCGAGGAGTTCTTTCGCGCCGTGGCAAACAACGCGAAGCTCACGGTGCACCTCGAGATCCAGGCCGCCGGCAACGCCCACCACATGATCGAAGCCGCGTTCAAGGCGTTCGCGCGGGCATTGCGCGGCGCTGTCACGATCGACCCCACCGAGCCCGGCGTCCCCAGCACCAAGGGGGTGCTGTAGGTGGGCGCCTCTGCGCCGCGCCGCCTCGCGCAGCCGTGATCGGACTCGTCGACTATGGGATGGGCAACCGGCGGTCCGTGGAGAAGGCCCTCGAACATGTCGGGGCAAAGGTGCTTGTCAGCTCCGATCCCCAGGCGCTCGCTCGCGCCGACGCGCTCGTCGTGCCGGGCGTGGGCGCCTTCCCCAAGGCGATGGAGCGCCTGCGCGCGCTCGAGCTCGACGTCCTGCTGACCGAACGTGCCGCGGCCGGCGTGCCGTTGCTCGGAATCTGCCTCGGTATGCACCTGTTCTTCGAGCGCTCAACCGAGCTCGGCGGGTCGGAGGGCCTCGCGACCGTGCCCGGCGAGGTACGGATGCTGGACACCGGCTCGCTCAAGGCGCCCCAGATCGGCTGGAACGAGGTTCGCTGGGAGCGCCCGGCGGCGGTCCTGGACGGGCTTGCAGACGCCGCGGCGTTCTACCACGTGCACAGCTTCGTCGCGGTTCCGGCGCAGCGCGAGGACGTACTGGGGACTGCCGAGTACGGCGAGCGCTTCGCGTCGGTCGTCACGCACGGATCGTTCCTGGGGGTGCAGTTCCATCCCGAGAAGTCATCCCACGACGGTCTGCGACTGCTCGCCAATTGGGTCGCCGCGAGCGACGGTGGCGCGTGATCCTCTATCCGGCGATCGACATCCTGGACGGGCATGCCGTGCGCCTCGTCCAGGGTGATTTCGCCCGCGCCACCGAATATGCCGCCGACCCGCTCGACGCAGCGCGCGCCTGGGCGGCGGCGGGCGCGCAGCGGCTGCACGTGGTCGATCTGGATGGCGCGCGCAGCGGAGCCCCGGTGAATCTCGAGCACCTCGAGCGGATCGCGAGTGCGACCGGCCTCCCGGTTCAGCTCGGCGGCGGCTTGCGCTCGCGCGCGTCGATCGCCGCGGCGTTCGCCGCCGGCGCCGCGCGCGTCGTGCTTGGTACGGCCGCGTTCGCCGACGACGGGCTGCTGGCTGACGCGGTGGCCGAGCATGGCGAGCGGATCGTGGTATCCGTCGACGTTCGCGGCGGAATGGTCTCCACGGCGGGCTGGACCCAGACCGGGTCGCTTGCCGCGGTTGCCGCCGTGCGCGAGCTCGTGTCGCGCGGCGTGCGCAGCTTCGTCTACACCGACGTGGATCGCGACGGCATGCTCGAAGGGCCCGACCTGGACGGCGTGGCGGCCGTCGCGGCGGAGCTCGAGGGGGAACTCCTCTACTCCGGCGGAATCGGGTCGCTGTCCGATCTCGAAGCGCTTGTCGCGCTGCGCAGCCCGCGCCTGGTGGGCGTGATCGCGGGCAAGGCGCTTTACGAGCGGCGCTTCAGCGTCGCGCAGGCGGAGGCCGTGCTGTGCACCTGAAGCGCGTCATCCCGTGCCTGGACGTCGACGCCGGCCGGGTCGTCAAGGGCACGCGCTTCGTCGACATCCGCGATGCAGGCGACCCGGTCGAGCTGGCCGCCTTCTACGACCGCGCGGGCGCCGACGAGCTTGTCTTCCTTGACATCACGGCGACGCACGAGAAGCGCGCGACGATCGTGGAGCTGGCGCGCCGGACAGCCAACGACGTGTTCGTGCCGTTCACGATCGGCGGCGGCATCCGCTCCGTCGCCGACGCGCAGGCCGTGTTGGACGCCGGCGCCGACAAGGTCGCGGTCAACAGCGCAGCTGTCGCACGTCCGGGCCTGCTCGACGAGCTGGCCGCGCAGTTCGGCGCCCAGTGCGTCGTCCTGGCGATCGACGCGAAGGCGCGCGAGGACGGCAGCTGGGGTGTTCACGTCAGCGGCGGGCGGACCGATACCGGGCACGACGCCATCGGCTGGGCGCGCGAGGGGGTTGAGCGGGGGGCGGGTGAGATTCTGCTGACCAGCATGGATCGTGACGGCACGACCGAGGGCTACGACCTTCCTCTCACGCGCGCCGTCGCCGGCGCGGTCGGGGTGCCGGTGATCGCCTCCGGCGGCGCCGGGCAGCTCGATCATCTCGTCACCGCGCTGCAGGCGGGCGCCGACGCCGTGCTCTGTGCGTCGATCTTCCACTACGACCAGTTCACGGTCGCGCAGGCCAAGGACCACCTCGCCGCCGCAGGGATTGCCGTGCGGCGCTGATGGGCGGTGGCGCCTTCGATTCGGGCGTCGTGCTGGCGGCGCTCGCGCGCTATCCGCCGCTGCGCGCGGGAGGCGCGCGCGTGGCCGTCGTCGGCGGTTTCGTGCGCGACACATTGCTCGGGCGGGACCCGCACGAGGTCGACCTGGTCGTCGAGGGCGACGCCGCGGCGCTCGCGCGCTCGCTCGGCGGCGAGGTCGTGGTGCACGAGCCGTTCGGTACAGCGACAGCA
>JBEKSK010000200.1:0-5529 GCA_049517155.1 Solirubrobacteraceae bacterium | reverse complement strand
CAGGAGCGCGGCCGTGCGCGGTCCCACCGCCGCGGCCGCGGCCGCCGGGTCGATCGTGAGGGTGAGCGGGTCGATGTCGACGAAGACCGGCGTGGCGCGCTCGTAGACGATCACGTTCGCCGACGCGACGAACGAGAACGGGCTGGTGATCACCTCGTCGCCGTCGCTCACGCCGACCGCCCGAAGCGCAAGATGGAGGCCCGCCGTGCCGCTCGAGACGGCGCTCGCGTAGGGCGCGCCGATGCGCGCGGCGAAGCGCCGCTCGAACTCGCCGAGCAGCGGCCCGAGCGACAGCCGCCCGGAGCGCAGCACCTCGATCACGCCGCGCTCCTCGGCCTCGCCGAGCAGCGGCCGCGCGAGCTGGATCTCGTTGTCGCTCACGTCGGCGGCCCGGCCAGCATGCCGCGCTCCAGCGAGTCGACCAGTGCCTCCCAGGAGGCGGCGACCACGTTCTCGGACACCCCGATCGAGCCCCAAACGGTGGTCCCGTCGGAAGCGTCGAGCAGCACGCGCGTGACGGCTCCGGTGCCCTTGTCCTCGTCGAGGATGCGCACCTTGAAGTTGACCAGCTCGATGTCGGCGAGGTGCGGGTGGACCTTGCCGATCGCCGCCCGCAGCGCGGCGTCCAGGGCGTTGATCGGTCCGTTGCCCTCGGCGGTCTGCACGCGGCGCTCTCCGTCGATCCAGATCTTGATCGTCGCCTCGGTCCGCGCCTCCCCGTCCGCCAGCTGTTCGACGATCACCCGCCAAGACTCGAGCCGAAACAGCGGCGCGTAGCCGCCCGTCTCGCGGCGCAGCAGCAGCTCCAGCGAGCCGTCGGCGGCCTCGAACTGGTACCCGCGATGCTCGAGATCCTTGATCCGCTCGAGCACCCTGCGTGTCGTCGTCTCGTCCAGTTCGATCCCGAGCGCCGCTGCCTTCTCGCTCACGCTCGCCCGCCCCGCCAGCTCCGACACCAGCAGTTCGCGCTGGTTACCAACGAGCGCGGGCGCGATGTGCTCGAAGGTGCTCGCGTCCGCGCTGACGCCGGCAACGTGCATGCCGCCCTTGTGCGCGAATGCGTTGCGGCCGACGTAGGGCTGATTGGGGTCGGGGGTGATGTTGAGCAGCTCGTCGACGAAGTGGGCCGTCTCGGTCAGGCGCGCGAGCTGCTCGTCAGTCAGGCAGCGGAAGCCGAGCTTGAGCTGAAGGTTCGCGATGATCGAGACGAGGTTCGCGTTGCCGGTGCGCTCACCGCATCCGTTCATCGTTCCCTGCACCTGGCGCGCCCCGGCCTCGACCGCGGCCAGGGTGTTGGCGACGCCGCATTCGGCGTCGTTGTGGCAGTGGATGCCGACGCGAACGCCTTCGCCGAGCGCGGCGAGCGCATCGGCCGTCGCGGCAGCCACCTGCGAAGGCAGCGAGGAGCCGTTGGTGTCACAGAGCGTGATCGTCTCGGCACCAGCCTGCGCTGCGGTGCTGATGCAAGCCAGCGCGTAGGCGCGCTCGGCGCGGTAGCCGTCGAAGAAGTGCTCGGCGTCGTAGACGACGCGCTTGCCGGCGCCGACCAGGTAGGCGACGGAGGAGGCGATCATCGCCAGGTTCTCCTCACGGTCGACCTTGACGAGCTTCTCCAGGTGAAGCGTCCAGGTCTTCCCGACCAGCGTGCAGACCGGTGCGACGCACTCCGCCAGCTCGATCAGCGCCGGATCCTGCTCGGCCGCCAGGTCGCGGCGGCGCGTCATCCCGAACGCGGCGAGGACGGCATGTTCGAAACGCTCGTGCGCCATCAGCTCGAAGAGCTCGCGATCCTTGGGATTTGAGCCGGGGAAGCCGGCCTCGATCAGGTCGATTCCCAGTTCGTCGAGCTTGTGGGCGACGCGCAGTTTCTCCTCGGCCGAGAGCGACATGCCCTCTCCCTGCATGCCGTCGCGCAACGTGGCGTCGTATAGCTGGATCTCATTCACGGCGGTTCCTTTCGAAGTTTTCGGGCGAGCGGTGGGGGAGCGGCCGTGCGCGCAGGCGCTAGACGGCCGCCCGCGTAATTCGCACCGCGAACATCGAAAGGCTCAGCATTGCTATGCGCTCGCCCGCTGCGTGACCGCCTGGCCGGCGATGGCCGTCGAGCCTGGGGTCGCCACTATGTCCAGCCACTCGAGGTATCGCTCGTTGCGCCCGTAGAGGACCTCCTGGAAGGCGTCCTGGAGCACCCGCGTGATCTCACCGGGTCCGCCGGACCCGATCGCGTGATCGTCGATCTCGCGCACCGGCACGAGCTCGGCCGCCGTGCCGGTGAGGAAGACCTCGTCGGCGAGGTAGAGCTCGGCGCGCGTGATGTCGCGCTCGAGCACCGTGTAGCCGAGGTCGCGGGCGATCTGCACGATCGAGCGGCGGTTGATGCCGTCGAGGATCGAGGCTGTCTGCGGCGGCGTCACGATCACCCCGTCGCGGACGGTGTAGATGTTCTCGCCCGAGCCTTCGCAGACGCGGCCGTGCTCGTCGAGCAGGATCGCCTCGTCGTAGCCCGCCTTCACCGATTCGATCTTCGCGAGCACGCTGTTGAGGTACTGGCCCGACGCCTTCGCGGCCGGGATCAGCGAGCGCGGGCTGATGCGCTCCCACGAGGACACCTTCGCCCGGATGCCGTTGCGCGTGCCCTCCTCGCCCAGGTAGGCGCCCCAGGGCCACAGCGCGATCGACACCTCGACCGGCGCATCGAGCGGGTTCAGTCCCATCTGGCCGTAGCCGCGGTAAGCGATCGGCCGGATATAGCACGAGGAGATGGCATTGCGCGCCACGAGTTCGTGCGTGGCGACCCGCAGCTGCTCGATCGAGTAGGGCAGCTCCATGTAGTAGAGCTTGGCCGAGCGCTCGAGGCGGTCCAGGTGCTCGAGGTGGCGGAAGATCGCAGGGCCGCGCTCGGTCTCGTAACAGCGAATGCCTTCGAAGACGCCGGTTCCGTAGTGCAGCCCGTGCGTCAGGAGATGCACCTTGGCGTCCGCCCAGGCGACGAACTCGCCGTTATGCCAGATGACCTCCGTCTCGATCACAGCGTCCGAAACGTCCCTTCGCTATAGAAGTGCGAGCACTGCAGCCGTGGCCTGCGCCGTGGTTGCCGAACCGCCGAGATCCCGCGTTCGCAGACCGTTCGCGAGTGCGCGATCGACAGCCGATTCTACCGCTACCGCCTCCGCTTCCAACCCCAGCCCGTGCCTCAGCATCAGCGCGATCGACAGGTTCATCGCCAGCGGATTGGCGATGCCCTGCCCGGCGATGTCGGGGGCCGAGCCGTGCACCGGCTCGAACAGGCCCGGTCTGCCGTCCCCCAGCGACGCGCTGGGCAGCATGCCGATCGAGCCGGTGATCATCGCCGCCTCATCGCTGAGGATGTCGCCGAACATGTTCTCGGTGACGATCACATCGAAGCTGGCCGGGGCGCTGACGAGCGTCATTGCGGCGTTGTCGACGAGCAGGTGGCGCAGCTGCACGCCGGGGAACTCCTGAGCCCCAACGCGAGTGATCACCTCGCGCCACAGCCGCGAGGTCTCGAGCACGTTCGCCTTGTCGACGCTCGTGACGTGGGTGCGCGCCGCCCGGAACGCGACGCGGGCGATGCGCTCGATCTCGGCGACGCTGTACTCGCACAGATCGCTGGCACTCTGCGCCGTGCGCGTCTTGGCGCCAAAGTAGATCCCGCCGGTGAGCTCGCGCACGACGATGAGGTCCGTGCCCGCGATCCGCTCCTGCCGCAGCGGGCTGGCGTCGTAGAGCGCCTCGATCGCGCGCACCGGACGCAGGTTCGCAAACAGGCCAAGGCCCTTGCGCACGCCGAGCAATCCCTGCTCGGGTCGCGGCACCTGCGGGTCGGTGGTGTCCCACTTCGGCCCCCCGACCGCCCCGAGCAGCACGGCGTCTGCACCGCGGCACGCGGCCAGCACCTCATCGGTCAGAGCAACGCCGTGCGCATCGATCGACGCGCCGCCGAAGATGTGCTCCTGCACCTCGACCTCGGCGACGGCGTGCAGCACCTCAAGGCCCGCCGCCAGCACCTCCGGGCCGATCCCGTCTCCGGGCAGCGTCGCGATCACAGTCATCGAGACGGCACCGTAGCAGCGGGGTTGCGGGGCACGCTCACGCGGCACGCATCAACCCCGGCCGTCACCGCTTCACCGGCGCGGCTCAGCGCAGTGCGCTGACGGTGCTCCAGAAGGCCTTGCGGTTGGCTTCGACGGCTGCGTGGAACGCCGACTCCGCGGTCTGCTCGGTCGTGCGCGCCGCCGTCTCCGTGGCGCGGGCACTTGCGCGGACGCTTGCGCAGGCCGCGTGGTCGCTGACGGGCTTGCGGCAGGCGGCCGCGACCAGGGCCTTCTGTGCCGAGAAGGTACTCAGCTGCGTCGCCTCGGCCGCATCGACCGTGGATACGAGCACCGGAAAGGCGTTGCCGAGCGTGTCGCAGGCGGCGCTCACGGCCGCGGCGGACGGCGCGAGCTTCCGCGAGAGACTTCCGGATTCGGCTTTGACGCACAGCGCGCTGGCCGCCGGATAGGTCTTCACAAACGGACGATCTCCGGTGCGCGCGAAGGCGCTTGCCGTCATCGCCAGCGCCACCGCGATTGCGGTGGCTGCGACTGCGAACGTTGCTCGGCGCATCACGCGGCTCCTCGCTTCTGAGATCCAGATGAACTGCTACCTGGGGGAACACCTGCGCCGTGGCCTAGTTGCGGGCGGCTGGCTGCCGCCAGCGTCTCAGAGCGCTGTGGTAACCGGCCCGCTGCGCTCGCGCGCTGCCTCGTAGGCCGCGATCTGATCGCCGTCCTGCAACGTCAGCGCGATGTCGTCCAGGCCGCCGAGCAGCCGCCGGCGGATCTCCGGGTCGATCTCGAAGCGTGCGCTGCGTGCGCCGAAGCGCACCTCCTGCGCCTCGAGGTCGACTTCGCCCTCGCCCGCCGCGGCGAGTGCGCGCACATCGGGCTCTGAGAGCACGACCGCGAGTAGCCCGATCTTCATGCAGTTGTTGTAGAAGATGTCGCCGAAGCTCGGCGCGACCACGGCACGGAAGCCGTAGTCCTCGATCGCCCAGGGAGCGTGCTCGCGCGATGAGCCGCAGCCGAAGTTGCGCCCGCTCGTCAGGATCGGGTTGCGCGGCAGATCCCAGCCTGGCTGCTTGGCCCAGTCGTAGAAGAGGAACTCGCCGAAGCCGGTGCGCTCGATCCGCTTGAGGAACTGCTTCGGGATGATCTGGTCGGTGTCGACGTCGCTGCGGTCGAGATCGCTGACCGCGCCGGCGATCACGGTGATTGGCTCCATGGCTCAGCTCCAGTCGCGGATGTCGACGAAGCGGCCCTCGATCGCGGCCGCGGCCGCCATCTCCGGCGACACCAGATGGGTGCGCCCGCCGCGTCCCTGCCGACCCTCGAAGTTGCGGTTCGAGGTCGAGGCACAGCGCTCGCCGGGCGCGAGGATGTCGGGGTTCATGCCCAGGCACATCGAACAGCCGGCGCTTCGCCAGTCGAAGCCGGCGGCGCGGAAGGTCTCGTCGAGGCCTTCCGC